>DATFWC010000028.1:0-2599 GCA_035259885.1 Xanthobacteraceae bacterium | reverse complement strand
CGGCCACCATCTTCTCGGCGTTGGTGATGAAGTAGGGTGAGAGGTAGCCGCGGTCGAACTGCATGCCCTCGACGATCTCGACATCGGTCTCGAGCGCCTTGGCCTCCTCGACCGTGATGACGCCCTCGTTGCCGACCTTCTGCATGGCCTGGGCAATCATCTTGCCGATGGTGTTGTCGCCGTTGGCCGAGATGGTGCCCACCTGGGCGACCTCGGCAGACGAGCCGACCTTCTTGGCGCGCTTCTCGATGTCCTTGACCACGGCCGCAACTGCGATGTCGACGCCGCGCTTGAGGTCCATCGGGTTCATGCCGGCGGCCACCGACTTGGCGCCTTCCTTGACGATGGCATGCGCGAGAACGGTCGCAGTGGTGGTGCCGTCGCCGGCCTGGTCATTGGTCTTCTGGGCGACCTCGCGCACCATCTGGGCGCCCATGTTCTCGAACTTGTCCTCGAGCTCGATCTCCTTGGCGACGGTGACGCCGTCCTTGGTGATGCGGGGCGCGCCGAAGCTCTTGTCGAGCACGACGTTGCGGCCCTTGGGGCCGAGCGTCACGCGCACCGCGCTGGCGAGAATCTCGACGCCGCGCAGCATGCGGTCGCGTGCGTCGGCGGAAAATCGTACATCCTTGGCAGCCATCTGGTTTGCTCCATTGTGTCGGGAAAGGCGTTCAGGCGATCACGCCCATGATGTCGGACTCCTTCATGATCAGGAGTTCCTCGCCATCGAGCTTGACCTCGGTGCCGGACCACTTGCCGAACAGGACCCGGTCGCCGGCTTTCACCTCCAGCGCAACCAGCTTGCCGGCCTCGTCGCGGGCGCCCGGCCCGACGGCGACGACCTCGCCTTCCTGCGGCTTCTCCTTGGCGGTATCCGGAATGATGATGCCGCCCTTGGTCTTTTCCTCGCCTTCGAGGCGGCGGACGACGACACGATCGTGGAGGGGACGAAATTTCGTTTTGGCCATGGGTTTCCTCTGCGGCGCTCGAGCGCGCCGGGCGTTGAGGGTGGGAAGATCGGAAGCGCCGTTGGCACTCGCCATGCGAGAGTGCCAGCGCCCGCAGGGACATAAGAAGTGCCGGCGGCGGAGTCAAGCCGCGGCGGCGCGCGGCGCCAAATGGCTTGCCGTTTCTTGGTTAACGGCGGGGCCCGTCCAGCCGCTCCAGCGCCCGGCCATAATAGCCGAGGTCGACATAGGTCTCCTGCGCCACCGCCGCTTCCCCCTTGCGCTGAATTTCCGCCCGCAGCGCCAGCAGGTTGCGAAACCCTTCGGGGTCGAACCGAGCATCCACGTTGAAACCGAAGCCGGGGTCGACCAGGAGGTCGTAGGTGCGCGCCGCGACCGCCTGCGGCAGGCTGAATTTCTCCATCAGCAGGCCGACCGCCTCGGCCCGGTTGGCCGGGTCGCGCACCCAGCGCAGCGCCGCCACGTAGCCGGCGATGTAGCGCTCGAGCGTGGCGCCGTGCTGGCGCGCCCAGTCGCGCATCACGAAGGCGCCGCCGGCCTGATAGGGCCCGAGCAGGTCGACCGTGCGCCCCAGGCTGCGCAGGCCGATCCGCTCCGCCTGCACGGTGAATGGCAGGTTGAGGATGGCAGCCGCATTGTCGCGGCTCTCCGCCATCGCCTTGAACCGGAAGGCGCCGGCGCCCACCGGCTTGACCGTGTAGTCGGCGCCCTCCTTCAGCCCGTGCTGCAGCAGGATCTTTTTCGCCTGCAGCGCATAGGCGGTGTCCGGCGCGTCGACCACCAGGATGCGGCCGCGCAGGTCGGCGAAGGACGTGATGTCGCCCTGGACGAAGAACTCGTTCATGCCGCCGTCGCCGCCGCTGACGATGATCACGTCCTGGCGCGCCACCTCGATCATGGCCACGGCGTTGTCGAGCGCCGAGTGCGCCACCTCGAACCGGCCGGCCGCCAGGCCGTCGCGCTGGGCCTTGGAGTTCTCCGTAAAGGCGAGGTCGAGGTCGATGCCGTGGCGGGCAAACAAGCCTTTGGCGAGCCCGGCCTGGAACGGCAGCGCCTTGGCGTTGGGAAACGTATTGACGCGCACGCGCGCCCTTTCGTCCGCCGCGGCGGCACCGGCCGCGGCGGCTGTCACAAGACTCAACGCCAAGGCAACAGCCAATCGGACCATCTTCCACTCCCTGCGCGCGCGCCCGTCGATTGTGCGCTGCGCCCAAGTCATACATCATCGCGCGGGAAAAACATCGCCGGAGAGACAAAATGCGGGCGCTCAGCCTCGAGCAAGCCAATGCCATCATCGCGGCGACCTTCGCGGCGGCCGAACAGCACAAGTGCCGCCCGATGAGCGCGATCATTCTCGATGCGGGCGGCCGGGTCAAAGCGTTCCAGAAGCAGGACGGAGCGTCGATGATGCGGTTCGAGATCTGCCAGGGCAAAGCCTATGCGTCGCTGGCGCTCGGCCGCGCCTCGCGGCTGGTGCTGGCTAAGGCCAAGGAGAAGCCGTTGTTCATGCAGTCGGCCGGCGAGCTGGCGGACCAGGCGATGTTCCTCGAAGGTGGCGGCCAGCTCATCCGCGATGCAGAGGGCGAGGTCGTCGGCGCCATCGGAGTGACCGGCGACGTCAACGAGATGGA
>DATFWC010000027.1:0-2307 GCA_035259885.1 Xanthobacteraceae bacterium | reverse complement strand
TACACCAACACGTGCAGGAAGCCCGGCGAGTCAAGGCCGCAGGCTGCGAAATCGATGGCCGCTTCCCCGTTTGAGCTCGCAGCACGCGCCCCAGAATTGACACACACGCGGCGAAGACCGCCGGCACCAGCTTGCCACCCTTGCCACAGGCCCGATTCGGCGTCAGCGCCCCCACCTCGGCGGCTCGACGGCGAACTGACTGGTCTCCTTCGGCGGTGACAGCACGATCAGGCTTTCGGTCTGCTGCACGTCGGCGACCGACTTGATGACCGAATTGAGAGACTGTTCCAGCATGCGCATATTGCGCAGCCGCATCTTCAGCACGAAGTTCCGGGCGCCGGTGACATGATGACAATCCAGCATGGTCGGCTCCTTGGCGATGCGCGCCAGGAAGCGCAGCTCGGTCACGGGCGCGTTATCTCCGCTTGTGATCGGTCTCCCGGGCCATAGTTGTGCTGGACGGGCCGCAAACCCTATCATTGCGCCGCTGCGGCGCCGCTGCGCCGCATCGCAGGAGGTCCCATGCAGGTCGCCGAACAGGACACGATGCCGGACACGATCGAGGCCACGCTCAACTATCTGGTGGACACCGGCGAAATGCCGGTGACCTATGTGGGAGTGCCGGGCGGCGTCGATACGCGCAGCAGTTCCACGCTGGATGCCCGCCGCGTCACCATTCGCAATGGCCGGCCGTTAGTCGACCGCTTCACGCTTGATCGCGACGGCTTTCGCTTCGTCCACCACGACACCAAGGTGACCAGCTTCTTCGACGAGGACGAGGTGCGCCGCGTCTACTATCCGGAAATGGAAGCCCTGGTGAAAGCCGAGAGCGGCGCATCGCGCGTGGTGGTGTTCGACCATACGCTGCGCACGGCCGATGACGAGCAGCGGGCGGCGCAGAAAATCCGCGAGGTCGTGCGCCGGGTGCACAACGACTATACCGAATGGTCGGCGCCCCAGCGCGTGCGCGACATCCTTCCCGACGAGGCCGAGGCCCTGCTCCGCCGCCGCTTTGCCATCGTGCAGGTGTGGCGGCCGATCCGCTATCCCGTCGAGACGTTTCCCTTGGGCATCGCTGACGCGCAGACGCTGTCGCCGCAGGACATGGTGGTGACGGAGCGGCGCGCCGCCAACCGCATCGGCCAGACCTACGCCATCACATACAACCCGGCCCACCGCTGGTTCTGGTTCCCGCGGCAGCGGCGCGACGAGGCGATCGTGTTCAAGGTCTACGATTCGTTAACGGACGGCCGCGCTCGCTGGACTGCCCACACGGCGTTCGACGATCCCACCTCGCCCGCCAATGCGCGCCCACGGGAAAGCATCGAAATCCGCACCTTCGCGTTTTTCTGACCCACCTCTTACGGCACCTTTGCCTGGATCCCGACGAATTGACCCGAATTTCCGCGTGAATTGACCTGAATTATCTAACGGAAATTAACCCGGGCGCAGCGATTGCGATTACCCGGGGTGAAGGGGTTAGCTGCCATATGCCGGGCCAAGAAGCAGAGGCCTTTTGGCGAATGATCGAGCTCGACCGCAGACAATATTCGCGCGCGGTGACCGGCACGCCGGCGCGGATCCTATGCAACTATCGCTCGGTTCTCGCCTGCACGATCCACGACATCTCGGCCGGGGGTGCCTGCCTCGTGCTCGACCCGAGCGTCGCTCTCCCGGAGCGCTTCGACCTCATCCCCGGACGCGGCGACGACCCGCGCGCCTGCCGCGTGGTGTGGCGCTTCAGCGATCGCGTCGGAGTGGCCTTCAACTGACGCTGCCGGCGCCGGTCGGCCAGCACACCGGCTTGCCGCCCAAAGCCGGGATCCAGGACCGACGTGGTCCCGGATCCCGGAGTCGCGGTGCGCAGGCAGGGATCGGGTGTAATACGTTCAGCAATCACTGGCCTCTGAGGCCTGATCCGGGCAGCACCGGTTCGGCCGCGATCAGCACGTCGAGCGCGCGCCACGGCTTCGGCATGTAGGCGGCATCGCGCGGCAGATGGTCGACGCGGTCGCCGGGCTCGCCCGTCACGATCACCTTCGTGTCGGGCCAGTGCTTGTCCACCAGACGGGCGAGATCGACGCCGTCGATCAGGCCGGGCAGCTCGACGCCGGCAAATACCAGAACGACGCCATGACGTCGCTGCATGACCGAGAGTGCCGCCTCGGCGCTCTCGCAGGCAATGACGTCGAGCGCGCTTTCCTCGAGCAGCGTAGAGGCCAACTGGCGAAGCTCGGGGTCCACTTCGACGATCAAGGCGACGGGCGCGGCGGTCTCGCCCATGCGGCGCTCCCTGTTGTGGCCGCC
>DATFWC010000026.1:0-20964 GCA_035259885.1 Xanthobacteraceae bacterium | reverse complement strand
AATCGCGGCCAAAACGATGTGCTTCGCGAGCATTGTGACACGCCGGCTGTTCCCGTTGGCCGCACTATACCCCGGCATGCCGGCGGCGAAAAATATCTCGGCGCCAGCCCGTCATCCCCACAGCGCTGCGGCGGCCGGATGTACCACGCTGCCGTCGTAGCGCAGCCCGCCGGGCCGGTCCGCCGCCAGCAGCAATGGCCCGTCGAGGTCGACGAATTGCGCCCGCTGGGCGATCAGCATGGCCGGCGCCATGGCGAGCGACGTCGCCACCATGCAGCCGATCATCACGGCAAAGCCGCGGGCCTCGGCTTCGCGCAGCAGCGCCAGCGCCTCGGTCAGGCCGCCGGTCTTGTCGAGCTTGATGTTCACGGCGTCATAGCGGCCGACGAGATTCTCAAGCGACGCGCGGTCGTGCACGCTCTCGTCGGCGCACACCTTGACCGGGCGCGCACCGCGGGCGAGCGCCGCGTCGTCGGCGGCCGGCAGCGGCTGCTCGATCAGCGTGACGCCTGCGGCCGCGCAGGCAGAAAAATTCTCGGCAAGGGTCTCTGGCGTCCAGCCTTCATTGGCATCGACGATCAGTTCGGCGGCGGGCGCCGCGCGGCGCACCGCGGCCAGCCGCGTGGGATCGCCGGGCGCGCCGCCGCCGAGCTTCACCTTGAGGAGAGGGCGGTCGGCGGCGCGCGCCGCGGCTTCTGCCATCTCGTCGGGGGACCCGAGCGAGATCGTGTAGGCGGTGATCACCGGCCGCGGCTCCGGCAGGCCGGCAAGGGCGTGGACCGGCTTTCCGGCGCGCTTCGCCGAAACATCCCAGAGCGCGCAGTCCAGCGCGTTGCGTGCCGCCCCGGATGGCATGGCGTCTTGCAGCGCCGCGCGGTCGAGCCCGCGCGCGAGGGCGGTGCGCATCGCCTCGATCGCCGCCGCGACGCCTTCGACGGTCTCGCCATAGCGCCCATAGGGTACGCATTCGCCGCGGCCGACCGCGGCCCCGTCGGCCAGTTCGGCGACCACCACCGCGGCCTCCGTCTTGGCGCCGCGCGAGATGGTGAAGCGGCCGGCGATCGGCCAGCGCTCGACGCTAACTTTCAGCGATAAGCCCATGGCATGCTTTGCCGGCTCGCGATTCGGGGCCACAATTATGGCTGCCGGATGCGGTAAGGCCCAGGCGTGATGGTGGTCATTCAAGCGACGATGCAATGAGGTGATGTAAGTGACTGTGGAAGCAATGACCTCCCGGCCGACGCTGGCCGCCAGGCAGGCCGGCGAGCGCCTCGAGTTGGCCGCCAGCGGCGCGTGGACGGTCGAGCACGCCCAGGCGCTGGAGCCCCTGGTCGAGGCGGCGAGCGGCCGGCGCCAGAAGGTGTCGCGGGTGGCGATCGACATGGGCCGGGTCGACCGGCTCGACACCTTCGGTGCATGGCTGATCGAGCGGCTGGTGCGGGCCTGGCGCGTCGCCGGCCTCGAGGCGACGGTGGTCGGTCTCGCCGATCACTACCGCGGCCTTCTGAGCGAGGTGAAGAACGTCAACCGCGAGCCGCCGCCGCCCGCGCGCCGCCGCGGCCACGTCACCATGCTGCTGGAAAACATCGGCCGCGCGGTCGGCAACACGGCGAGCGATTTCGCCGCCATCGTGCACATGCTGGGCGAGACCGCCGTCGCGCTGCTGCGCGTGTTCGCCCGTCCCGCCACCTTCCGCTTCACCTCGGTGGTGCACCACCTGGACCGCGTCGGCCTGCAGGCGGTGCCGATCATCCTGCTGATCACCTTCCTGCTCGGCTGCATCATCGCCCAGCAGGGCATTTTCCACTTCCGCCGCTTCGGCGCCGAGCTCTACGTGGTCGACATGATCGGCATCCTGGTGCTGCGCGAGATCGGTGTCATCATGGTGTCGATCATGATCGCCGGCCGCTCGGGCAGCTCCTACACGGCCGAACTGGGCTCCATGAAGATGCGCGAGGAGATCGACGCGCTGCGCACCATGGGCTTCGCGCCGGTCGACGTGCTGGTGCTGCCGCGCATCCTCGCGCTGGTGCTGGCGCTGCCGATCCTCACCTTCCTGGGCTCGATGGCGGCGCTCTACGGCGGCGGCCTGGTATGCTGGTTGTACGGCGGGATCAGCCCGGAAATCTTCGTCTCGCGCCTAAAGGACGCGATCTCGCTCGACCATTTCGCCATCGGTATGATCAAGGCGCCGTTCATGGCGCTGATGATCGGGCTGGTCGCCTGCACCGAAGGCCTGCAGGTCAAGGGCAGCGCGGAGTCGCTCGGGCTCCACACCACCGCCTCGGTGGTCAAGTCCGTATTTCTCGTCATTGTGATGGACGGAGTTTTTGCCATGTTTTTCGCGGCGATCGGAAAGTAGATGGCGGCCAGGGAGCCGATTATCCGGGTGCGTGACCTCGTCGTCGGCTTCGACACCGCGACGGTGCTCGACCGCCTGTCGCTCGACGTCTACCGCGGGGAAATTCTGGGCTTTGTCGGCGGCTCGGGCGCCGGCAAATCGGTGCTCATGCGCACGATCATCGGCTTGGTGCCGAAGCGGGCGGGCTCGATCGAGGTGTTCGGCATCGACCTCGGCGAGGCCGGCGAGCGGCTGCGCCGCGCCACCGAGCGGCGCTGGGGCATCCTGTTCCAGCAGGGGGCGCTGTTCTCCTCCCTGACGGTGCGGCAGAACGTGCAGTTCCCTATGCGCGAATATCTCGACCTGTCGAAGCGGCTCCTTGACGAGATCGCCATGGCCAAGCTGGAAATGGTTGGGCTGACTCCCGATGTGGCGGAAAAATTCCCCGCCGAACTGTCGGGCGGCATGGTCAAGCGGGTGGCGCTGGCGCGGGCGCTGGCCCTCGATCCTGAGATCGTATTCCTAGACGAGCCCACGTCGGGGCTGGATCCCATTGGCGCCGGCGCCTTCGACGACCTGATCGGCACCCTGCAGCGCACTTTAGGATTAACGGTTTTCATGGTAACCCATGATCTTGATAGCCTGCATACCGTCTGCGATCGAATCGCCGTGCTGGCGGATGGCCGGGTGGTGGTCGAGGGTCCGATCGACGCGATGCTGGCGTCGGATCACCCATGGGTGAGGGACTATTTCCGCGGCAAGCGGGCGCGGGTGGCCGCGGAATGAGGTTGGGACGCTAGGGCCGATGGAGACGAGGGCCAACTACGTAGTGATCGGGCTGTTCACGCTCGCCGTGATCGCGGGCGGGTTCGGCTTCGTCTACTGGTTTTCCCGCACCGGCGACGGCGGCGAGCGCGCCGTCTACCGCGTGGTGTTCGACGGCGCTGTCTCCGGCCTGCGCACCGGCGGCTGGGTGCTGTTCAACGGCATCAAGGTCGGCGAGGTGTCCGACCTCAAGCTCAACCCGGAGAATCCCCGCCAGGTCGTCGCCACCATCGTGGTCGACAAGGCGGTCCCGATGCGCGCCGACACCCGCGTCGGCCTCGATTTCCAGGGCCTGACCGGAATCGCGTCGATCTCCGTCAAGGGCGGCGCGGCCGACGCCGCCCCGCTGGTGTCCGAGAAGGGGCAGCCGGCGACGCTGATCGCCGATCCGACCGCCACCCAGGACGTCACCACCACCATTCGCGACGTCGCCGCCAGCGCCGGCGCACTGGTCAAGCGCGTCGACGAGGTCCTGGTCGAGAACCGCGAGAGCCTGAAAACCACGCTGGGCAATCTGGAAACCTTCTCGTCGGCCCTGGCGCGCAACTCCGAACGTCTCGACCGCATCATGGCCGGGCTCGACGACTTTGCCGGCAGCGACATCAAGACCGAGCTTGTCGACACGGCGCGCTCGATGCGCTCGCTCAGCGACAATCTAGACAAGCGCACGGCCGAGATCTCGGTCGGCCTGACGCGGTTCTCCAACAACGGCCTGCGCGAATACGAGGCGCTCGCCGTGGACGCCCGGCGCACGTTGGCCGATCTCGGCCGCGCCATCCGCAATTTCGACCGCAACCCGCAGCGCGTCCTGTTCGGCCCGAGCTCCTCCGACGCGCAGACGCCGGTGGAGCAGGGTCGCTCGGCGCCGCGCGCCACTCCGCCGCGCCGCGCGGCGCGCCCGCCCCGTCGCCCGCCTGCCGCGGACGCGCAGGCCACCGCCGCCGGGCGGTGACAAGATTCCAGCTTCGTAGAGTTGGCAAAGGCGCGCTGCGCCGAACTCTCAACGCGTGAGGCATCGAAACGCGCCGTGCCCACGCGTGCGGCCTCGCGAATAGTGGCGGGCACGTTGATGCGCCGCGTGTTGCGCGCCTTTACCCGCCCTACGGAGCAGCGGCCCTCAATCGAACCTACCGGCCGCGTGCGCCAGCATGGTGTAGACCTTGCCGGTCTCCGACGTCAGGTAGCTGCGCGCCACCACCTGGCCGCGGTCGTCGCGCGAGACCTCGTCGAGCAGGCGCTCGAATTCGGCGATGTAGCGGTCGACCGTCTGCTTGAACTCGCGGTCGGCGCGGTAGCGCCGACGGATCTCGTCGAAGGTCTGCTGGCCCTGCAGGGTGTAGAGCCGGCGCGAGAACGCGTTGCGCTCGCCGCGGTAATAACGGTCCCACAGGTCCACCATGGCGTCGTGGTCGACCATGCGGGCAATGTCGGTGGAGATCGAGTCGAGCGAGTCGATGCTGTAGCGCGGCGCCTCGTCGCGTGGCCGGTCCTCGTCGCGCGACGCGCGGGTGAGCAGGTCCGAGAGCCAGCCGGTGCGGCTGTCGCCGCCGCGCGGTTCCGCGCGGGCGGGCGAGGGTGCGCGGGCTTCCGACACCGCCGGGCGGACGCCGCCACCGCCGCCACCGCCGCCGCGTCCCACGGTGGCGAGCGGCTCCTCGCGGGCGCCGCGCCGCGCGTCGGGCGCCTCGATGCCGCGCCCGTGGCGCGCCACGATCCGGTTGAGCTCGGCCAGCGCCTCGATCTGGTCGACGATGACCCGCCGCATCTGCGCCGCGCTGTCGGCGGTCTCCTGCGGCAGCTCGAGAATGCCCTTGCGCACCAGGTCGCGCGTCGCCTCGAGCTCGCGCTGCATCTCGCCGGTCATGTTCCTGAGATCGTGCACGATCTCACCGAACTGGTCGGCCGTGCGCTTGAACAGCGCGATGGTCTCGCTGTTGGTCTGGTCGAAGATGCTGCGCATGGCGTCGGTGGTGCGCCGGCGTTCGTCGTCCGAGGTCGAGCGCACGAGGTCGTACTGGCTGGTGATGGCGCGGGCACCGTCGGAGCTGGCTTCCGAGATCACCCGTGCGATATCGCGCGCGCGCGCTTCCGAGGTCTCGAACGATTCGGTCAGCAGCGCGCCGAACCGCTTGAGCCGCTGCTCGAGCGCCTCGGTGCGGGCGCCGAACTCGTTGATCACGGCGTTGGTCTTGGTGCCCAGCGCCTCGCTGAGCTGCTCAGTCTTGGTCGTGATCGCCGAACTGAGCTGGTCGGTCTTGGCGACGAGGTCGCCCACCAGGTTGTCGACCAAGCGGCGATTGTCGTCGAGCGTGTCCTTGATCTGGACGTTGCTCTTTTCCACCAGGCCGGCCGCCGCCACCAGGGCGCGGCCGTGGGTGTCGAACTGCTGTGCCAGCGCCGTGATCTCATTCAGCACGTTGCCGGACATCGCCTGGAACGACTTGATATGGTCGTCGACCTGCACCCCGGCGGCGCTGCTGCGCTCGCCCACGTCGTGCATGGCGCTGACGAACTCCGCGGCCCGCGTTGACAGCGAGCTTTCGATCGCGCCGAGGTTCTCGGTGGCGCCGCTCAGGACCTCCTGCAGCAGGGAATTGGCCTCGCGCAGCCGCTCGAACAGGGCGTTGACGTCGTTGCGCAGCATGCCGTGCGTTTCGTGCATCTCGGAGACGGCGGCGCCGGCGGTGCGCTGCGACTGCTCGACCGCCGAGCGGCCCTGCTCCTGCAGGTCGCGCAGCTGGCGGGTGAGGGTGGCCGACGCGTTGCTGCTCGCTTCGTTGATCAGCCGCGAAATCTCCTCGCTGTTGGACATGAGCGCGCGCGCCGTGGTCACGCCGCGGCTTTCGATGGAGCTCAACGTGGCGTCGGTGATGCGGCCCACTTCGTTCACCAGCGTGCGGCTCTTGCTGTCGATGGCGAGCAGGAGGCTGTTGCTGCGGTCGTCGAGCAGGCGCGCGATCTCGGTGCCCTTGTTGCCGATGGCGCCGTTCATCTCGTCGGCCTTGGCGGTGAAGCTGCGCACCACCTCGGCGCCGACGCCGAGCAGGGTGCGCTCGACCTCGCTGGCATTCTGCTTCAGCATCGTGGTGACGCCGGCCGACAGTGAGGTCAGCGTGCGCTCGGCGTCGCCGGCGCTCGTCCGGATCGCATCCGAGGTCGACGTGGCGAGCCCGCCCAGGCGGTTCTCGATCTCGGACGAGTCCTGCCTGAGGCTGGTCAGCACGTTGGTGGACATGCCGGTGAGCTTTTCCGACGTGGCGGTCGCCAGCGCCGCGATCGCCTGCTCGATCTCGCCGGCATTCTGCTTCAGCGCACTGGCGACGCCGGACGACAGCGCGGCGAGCCGGTTCTCGGCCTCCTGCGCGCTGGTCTCGATCGTGGCGTTGTTCGTAGTGATCGTCTGGTTGAGGCGGTCGACGATGGTGCTCACTGCGCCGGCGGCGGAGGCGCCGCGCGCCTCGATCTGGCTCATGGTGGCCTCGACGCGGCCGACCAGCAGTTCCTCGAAGCGGCCGATACGGCTCTCCACGGTGTCGCCGATCTCGTTGGCGCGCTTGCCGAGCACCTGGTCGATCTCGTCGGCCTTGGCGCTGAGCGTTTCCGCCAGCTTGGTGCCGCGTGCCGAGATAGCGCCGGTGACCTCGTTGATCCGCTTGTCGAGCGCCCCGACCACCTCCTTGCCGCCGTCAGCCAGCGTCTTGGCGATCTCCATGACGCGGCTGCCGAGCATCTCGCTCAGGCTCTGGGTGCGGTTGTCGAGTGCCTGCTCGATGCGCACGATGCGCTGGTCGAGCGCGACAGCCGCCTCGCTGGTCTTGCTGGTGACGCGGCTGTCGAAATTCTCGACATGCGCCCGCATCGCCTCGGTGATCTCGCCGGTGCGCGTGCTCAGGCGCTCGGCCAGCTCGCCGCCGTACACCTTCACGGTGCGGTCGAACTCGGCGAGGTTGCGGGTGATCAGGTTGCCCAGCGTGGAGGAGTCGCGCGAAATCTTTTCCGCCAGCTCCGAACCGCCGAGCATGAACACTTCCTCGAACGACTGCAGCCGCGTCGCCAGCATCTCCTTGACGGCGTCGCCCTTGGCATTGAGGGTCGCGGCGAGCGAATCCGCCGTCTCGCGGAAGGTCTCGGTGACCTTGGTGCCGCGCGTGACGATGGTGTCGCTGATGCGCGTGCCGATCTCCTCCAGCTTGCCCACGACTTCGCCGCCGCGCAGGCTGAGGTCGAGCACGACCGACTCGCCGGTCGACTTGAGCGTGCTGTTGACGTCGTCGGCGCGCGTCACGATGGTTTCGGCGAGCCGGCTGCCGGTCTCCACCAGGTTCGTCATGATCTCGTTGGAGCGGCTGGTCAGCGAGTTGGTGATCTCGCGTGACTGCGCCGTTAGCGCCGCGGTCAGCGACTGCGAGTGATTGGTCCAGTCGTCGAGGAACTTTGCCGAGTGGCCGGACAGGGACTCGGTCAGCGAACGCGAGTGCGAGTGCCAGCTGTCGGCGATCTCGCGCGACTGGCTCTCCAGCCCCTGGGTGATCGAGCGGGACTGCTCGGCCAGCGACTCGCTCAGCTCGCGGGCGTGATTGGTCAGCCCCATGGTCGCCGTCGCGGTCTGGCTGGTCAGGCTCGAGCCGATCTCCTCAGTGCGCTGCGCCAGCAGGTCGCCGAGCGCCGTGGTCTTGCGCGAGATGTCGTCGGAAATGCGGTCCAGCCGCGTCGACAGCGTATCCGACAGCTCGCCCGCGATGTCGACGATCTTGTCGGTCATCTCATCGGTTTTGAAGTTGAGCGCGGAGATCAGCCGCGTGTTGGCGGCGTCGAGGGTGCGGCTCACTTCGTCGCCGGTGCGCGAAAGCTGTTCCAGAAGGTCGCCGCCGCGGTCGCCGATCGCGTCGATCATGGAGTCGCCGGCGCGGCCGAGCGCCAGGGTGATGTGCTCGCCCTTCTCGGCGAGTGACTGGGTGATGCGCTGCGCCGCGTCGTTGACGCTCGTCGACACCAGCTCGCTCACCGAGGTGATGTCCTGGGTCAGGCCGAAGTGCACGTTGGACAGCGCGCTGCGCACCTGCTCGGCCTGATTGACCAGCGCCTCGCGCTGGGTGGCGAGCTCCTCGATCAGGCCGCGGATGCGCAGCTCGTTGTCGTTGTAGGAGCGCTCGAGCGCCGCGACCTCGTTGTGCACCAGGCCTTCGAGCTCGGCCGCGCGCGCCAGCGCCCGTTCCACGCCGTCGCCCATGGCGGCGACCTCGCGGCGGATGGTCTGGCCGACCGACACCACCTGCTCGCCGGCCATCGTCTCGGGCTCGCCGAGCCGCATCGCCACCTGCGTCATCGCACGGGCGATTTGGCGCAACTCCTGCGCGCGCACCACCACGTAGGCGATCACGGCAAAGAACAGGATGGGCAGAAGCACCGCCACCGCCAGCCCGAGGAGCGGCAGACCGCCCTGCGCCAGCAGGGCGCGCGGACCGGTCTCGGCCAGGCTCCAGGCGGCGCCAAGTGCCACCGCGGTCCAGATGACCGAGAATGTCAGGGCGAAGAGATAGGGCAGGCGGGACGGACGCTGTTGCAGTGCCTGGAGAATCTGGCCCACCGACTGGCGGTCATCGTTGGCGGCGCGGCGCTGGGCGTCGGTCCCGACGCCGGGCAGGGTCAACTGGTCGCGCTCGTCGCGGAACAGGTCCTCGTCCATGGCCGGAGTGCGGCCGTTGCGGCGGCCGAAATCGAGATCACCCGCCGCTGGTTCGGCGCTGGCAGGTTGGGCCGGGGTCTGTGAAGGGGAGTCACGCAGGTTCAGAGCATCCTGGATCGCGGACAATGCCGCCTCGGTCGGATCCTTGATTTTCCTTGGGATATTCGCCATGTCCGCCTCGCGTCCCCCTTCCACTCTACATCAGGGCCATAGGACCCTCTTCCCAGCGGTCGCGGGCATGTTTCTGGCCCACGCGCCGGCGGTCGGCGCCGAGAGGGCCGTAGGAACTTAGACCGCCGCGCGGCCATCTTAATCGGTCTCGCGAGCCGAAAGAAACCGCATCATTAACCTCTTTTTAATCATCGTTAACGCGTCAGGTCACGAGCTTATTGGTTGAATTGCGGCGAAATCCCCGGAGGTTTTTTGCCCACGCCCGCCCCGCGGCCCCAAGTGAGGGCCGGATCCAGGGGTGGCTGGGTCCGGGCGATTGCGGACGGCGCCAAGGGTTAATCGAACCTTAACCATCGGCATGCTTGGCTTGCCTTGAAGAAAAGCCGCATTGGCCCTGGCTTTACCGGGTTTTCGCCCATGGCCGAGCACACTGCGCGCATACCAACACCAAGACCACGGGGATGGGCACATGACCGAACTTTCGCCTGCAACACGGGAACGGGCGGCGCCGCGCGCATCGCTCGAGCGCCCCGTCGATCTCGTCCACCTCGCCCGCATGACGCTGGGCGAGCGCAGCCTCGAACGCGAGGTGCTGCAATTGTTCGACCGCCAGGCCGCGATCCTGATGAGCCGGATGCAGGCGGCACCGGCCGAGACGCTTGCCGCCCTGGCGCATACGCTGAAGGGTTCGGCCCGCGCCATCGGGGCGGTGCGCGTCGCACGTGCGGCCGAGGCGGTCGAATTCATCGACACCGCCGATGCCGCCGACATGGCCCGGGCGCTGGCTGCGCTCCGCACCGTCACCGAGGAAGCTCGCAGCTTCATCGCTGACGTCTTGCGCGCTCATTGACCACGCGACCGAGGAAAAGACGACAGACGGGAGCCCTCGCTCACCCGTCCTCCGTCGTGTGATTGCGCGGCACCGGCCGAGTCGTTATAGAGGCGACCATCGCGGCCGTCCGGACGTCTCGTCCGGTCGTCGGGCTGCATTTTCCCCTTTTCATTCCATGCAATGATCAAGATCACCTATATTGAATCCGATGGGCCGGCTCGCACCGTCGAGGGCGAGGTCGGATCGACCGTCATGGAGACGGCGATCCGTAACAATATTCCCGGCATCGAGGCCGAATGCGGGGGAGCCTGCGCCTGCGCGACCTGCCACGTCTATGTCGACGAGACGTGGAAGGAGAAGACCGGCGATCCTTCGCCGATGGAAGAGGACATGCTCGATTTCGCCTTCGACGTGCGGCCGACCTCGCGCTTGTCCTGCCAGATCAAGGTGACGGAGGATCTCGACGGGCTCGTGGTCACCGTTCCGCCGCGTCAGGCGTGATGGCTTGCTGCGCCAGCAATCGCCACGCGAGCGCTCGCGGCGCGAACCTGCCGGGCGACGCGGCGCGCCGTCGCGGCAGGTAACCCCGGTTCGCGATGCCCAAAATCACCTACATCGAACATGACGGCACGACCCACACGGTCGACGCCGAGGTGGGCTCGACCGTGATGGAAACGGCCCTGCAGAACGGCGTGACCGGCATCGTCGCCGAATGCGGCGGCTCCTGCACCTGCGCCACCTGCCACGTCTACATCGACGAAGCCTGGGTGGCGAAGACGGGATCGCCGTCGCCGATGGAGGAGGACATGCTCGACTTCGCCTTCGACGCCAAGCCGAACTCGCGGCTGTCGTGCCAGATCCAGATCAGCGACGAGCTCGATGGCCTCGTCGTGCGCACCCCCGCCTATCAGGGGCGATAGAGCATGATTGCCAAGCGACCATCCGGTTCCGGAGAAGATCGTACTCCGACGGCAGATCGGGGCGGGATGATCGTTCGAACCACGTCGGCGCGCTCCAAAGCTCTTTTCCTCGTGCGCCGCGGCCGCTACACAACCCGCAAAATCTCGCCGGAAACAGATCGATGAAGATGGAACGCTTCAATACCGAACCGATCCGGACCGACGCGCTCATCATCGGCGCCGGGCCGATCGGCCTGTTCGCCGTGTTCGAACTCGGCCTGCTCGACATGAAGGCGCACCTCGTCGACATCCTCGACAAGGTCGGCGGTCAGTGCGCCGAGCTCTATCCCGAGAAGCCGATCTACGACATTCCCGGCATTCCCTATATCACCGGCCAGGGCCTCACCAATGCGCTGATGGAGCAGATCAAGCCGTTCGGTGCGACCTTCCACCTCAACGAGATGGTGGAGACGATCGAGCGCATCGGGGATCCCCTGTTCCGCGTCACCACCGACGGCGGCAAGGTGTTCGAGGTCAAGGTGATCGTGATCGCGGCGGGTGGCGGCTCGTTCCAGCCCAAGCGACCGCCGATCGAGGGGATCGAAGCCTACGAGGGAACCTCGGTGCATTACGCGGTGCGCCAGATGGAGGTTTTCCGCGGCAAGCGCATCCTCATCGTCGGCGGCGGCGATTCCGCGCTCGACTGGACGCTCAACCTGGCGCCGATCGCCAGCCATCTCACGCTGCTGCACCGGCGCGACGCGTTCCGCGCGGCGCCCGACAGCGTCAACAAGATGATGGCGCTGGTCTCCGAGGGGAAGATCGACTTCGTGCTCGGCCAGGTCACCTCGCTCAAGGGCGCCGACGGCAAGCTCGATTGCGCCGTGGTCAAGCGCAACGACGGATCGACGTTCAACATCGCTTGCGATGCCCTGTTGCCATTTTTCGGGCTGACCATGAAGCTCGGCCCGGTGGCGAACTGGGGACTCAAGCTCGACGGCGACCTCGTTCCGGTCGATACCGAGAAGTTCGAGACCAGCGAGCCGGGCATCTTTGCGGTCGGCGACATCAACACCTATCCGGGCAAGCTCAAGCTCATCCTGTCGGGTTTCCACGAGGTGGCGCTGATGGCGCAGAAGGCGCACCGCTACGTCTTCCCGGACAAGCGGCTCGTGTTCCAGTACACGACCTCCTCCACCAGCCTGCAGAAGAAACTCGGCGTCGCCTGAGGCGCTACAGCGCGAGCCGCTATGGCGTTCTTGAGGGCCGGGACCTCGGCTTCTGCTGCCATCTTTTCATAGGGTCCGCCACCCCGAGGAGGTCGCCGCGGCGAGCGGATCCTTCACCTGTTCGGCGGCGGCCCGGAACCACGGCTTCGACGGTAAGCGAGGCGCCCCACCCCGACCGTGTCCAGGGGCTTGCAATCGGCCCAGCCGAGATCGACATCCTGCTGGCGGACGGTGTCGTCGGGTGCGCTTCGCTGACGTCCGCCGCGGCAGGGCAGCCGCCTATGGGCGCCGAGCACGTTGTCTGACGCCCGCGCGAGCCACTGCGCGCGCGCAAAAACCACTCGCCAGCTCGGAGAGAGCCAATGGGACCTTTTCCGCACGACGCGCCGCCGCCCGAAATTTCGGACGAGAACCCGATGGGCACCGACGGCTTCGAATTCGTCGAGTTCTGTCACCCGCAGCCGGAAGAGCTCGATCGCCTGTTCCAACGCATGGGCTTTGCCGCCGTCGCCAAACACCGGTCGAAGAACGTGACGCTGTATCGCCAGGGCGGCGTCAACCTGGTCCTGAATGCGCAGCCGGGCTCGTTTGCCGCCACCTTTGCGGCGCAACACGGACCATCAGCGCCGGCCATGGCGTTCCGCGTCGTCGACGCCAAACATGCCTACGAGCGCGCGCTGGCGCTGGGTGCCCGGCCTGCAATGACCACGGTCGGCCCCAACGAACTCGACATTCCGGCGATCGAAGGCATCGGCGGCCTGCAGATCTACCTGGTCGATCGCTACGGCGCCAAAGGCTCGATTTACGACGTCGACTTCATCTGGCTCGGCGCGCGCAATCCTCAGCCGGAGGGCGCCGGCCTCTTCTACATCGACCATCTCACCCACAACGTCCATCGCGGCCGGCTCGACGAGTGGGCGGGCTTCTATCAGCGGCTCTTCAACTTCCGCCAGATCCGATACTTCGACATTGAGGGCAAGCTCACCGGCCTGCACTCGCGCGCCATGACCAGCCCGGACGGAAAGATCCGCATTCCGATCAACGAGGACGCCGGCGAGAAGGGGCAGATCGAGGAATACCTGCAGCAGTATCAGGGCGAGGGCATCCAGCACGTCGCGCTCGGCGCACGCGATCTCTATGCCACGATCGAGACGCTCACGGCGCGCGGCGTCGAGTTCATGCCGGCGCCCAACGACATCTACTACTCGCGCATCGACCAGCGCCTGCCCAACCACGGCGAGCCGGTCGAGCGCCTGCGCCGCAACGGCATCCTGATCGACGGCGAGGGTGTGGTGGATGGCGGCACGACCAAGGTGCTGCTGCAGCGCTTCGGCAAGACCGCGATCGGCCCGATCTTCTTCGAGTTCATCCAGCGCAAGGGCGACGAGGGCTTCGGCGAGGGTAACTTCAAGGCGCTGTTCGAGTCGATCGAGGAGGATCAGATCCGCCGTGGCGTGCTGCGTCCGGACGCCGCCGAGTAGGCCGTGCGTTGAGGAGCCGTTGAGAGTCTGTTGAGAAGCTAGCGGTGCGGCACACAGAACTGCATATGTTCGACCCGGGAGCGGTTGCCCGCGGAGACGCCGCTTCCGGCTCGAGAACCCCCGATCTGACGCGGCGCGAGGGGCCCGACCTCTCCGCAGTTGTCCGATGCTGTCGACAAAATCACCGCGGAGAAACCGTAGAATAGAAATGGGTTGAGCCCTTGAATCAATGTTGCGTATCCGAGACTGATCTTGAAATCGATCTTGCTCGGAGGTGCCCGCAAAATCTTTTTTCGACAGTATCGTCCCGACGCGGACATCGTCACTGCCGACAGCGGGTTGCGTGCGGCGGACCGCTCCTCCCACCGGCGCCGGCCGGCTGCATTTTTGACGCAAATCAAATTGTCGCAGCCATCCCCCGGCATAGTGAAAATACGGCCCGGCATTAGTTTGCGTTGATTGCGGCGCCGATGGCGAAGGCGCCAGCGAAGCTCGCATCCTTATAAGAGTTGTCGAAGACATCAATGAATTGGCGTCAACGCTACTATTTCACAAGTTATGTGAGATCGTCGCTCTGGATCGTTCCTTTTGTCGCCATTCCGCTCGAGTTGGTTGTCACGCGCCTGGCGCATTGGGCCGATGCCTCGCTGGGATGGACCCTGCTGGGTTTCGCGACGTCGGGAGCGCAGGCGACGCTCCAGGCCATCGTCACGGCGACGCTGTCATTCGTGGTCTTCACCTTCGGCTCTCTGCTGGTGGCGATTCAGGTTGCCGGCGGACAACTGACGTCCCGCATCATCGCCACGACGCTGCTGCGTGACAATGTGGTCAAGTACACCGTCGGTCTTTTCATATTCACGCTGCTCTTTGCATTGAGCGCCCAGGACCGGGTCGATACGAAAGTCCATCAGCTCGTCCTGTTCCTCGCCGCGTCTTTGGGGCTCCTCAGCTTTGCGGCATTTTTCTATCTGATCGACTACGCGTCGCGCTTGCTGCGTCCGATCAGCATTCTGGCCCGCGTGGGACAAGCCGGGCTCGCCGTCATCGAGAACGTCTATCCCGAGCAGAGCCGAGGCGCGCAGGTTGCCGACGTCCCGCGTGCCGCGCTGGGTCCGCCGGATCGCGTCATTCCGCATCACGGCACGTCGGGGATTGTTCTTGCGGCCAACGTGGAGGCGCTGGTGGCGGCCGCGGAGCGATGCGACGGAACGATCGAGTTCGTTCCGCAGGTCGGCGACTTCGTTGCTGTCGATGAGCCCCTGTTCAACCTGTATGGCAAGGCTTCGGCGCTTGACGACGACGAGCTGCGCTCCGCCGTGGCACTTGGATCCGAGCGCACGATGGAACAGGATCCGACGTTCGCATTCCGCATTGTGATCGACATCGCGCTGCGCGCGTTGTCATCCGCCATCAACGATCCGACAACGGCGGTTCTTGCCCTGGATCAGCTCCACCGCCTGCTTCGCATGGTCGGCAAGCGCCACCTGCGCACCGACGAGATTGTCGACAAATCGGGACGCTTGCGTGTGATCTTCCGAACGCCGAACTGGGAAGATTTTGTGCATCTCGCCTTCAGCGAGACACGCGATTGCGGCTCCGGCAATTTGCAGGTGGCGCGGCGGCTGCGCGCGATGCTCGATAACCTGGTCCTGACGTTGCCCGAGCACCGTCATCCCGCGCTGCGCGAGGAGTTGACCCTGCTCGATCGCGAAATCGAAAAGCGTTTCCAGTACCCGGAGGTGCTCGCGCTTGCGCGTGTTGGCGATTCCCAGGGCCTGGGCGGGCATTCGAGCAGGTGAGTGATAGATCGGGTGTGGCCGAGTCAACGGCCTAGATAGAGCATGATCCCGAAAAAGCCTGGCCCGGACGTGATCCGGGCTGGGCACCGGTTTTCGGAAAAGATCATGCTCCAACAATAGGCTAAAGCGAGATGACGATTCGAAGAAAGTCATCTCGCTTTAGTTCTCCGGCGGCGGCAGCGGCGCGACCGTCACCGGCGCCTCCGGCCTGGCCAGGCCGAGCACGCGCTCGACCTCCGGCAGCGCCGCGTCCGCCATGGCGGCGTGGCCTTCGGCGGTCGGATGAATGGCGCCGCCATAGACGGCGCTCGCCACGCCCCAGGTCGCGTCGTGGATGTCCGCCGGCTGCGCCGGCCCGAGCCCTTCCGGATACGTCATGGCCGTGAAATAGCTGTCGTTGGCGGTGCGGATCCAGCGCGCGCGCGACGCGTAGGGGCGGAATTCGCGCACGCTGCGCCCGCACTTGAGCGGCTGCGCCGCGCCCTCCACCGGGCTCTTGTAAAAGCTCTGGCCGTCGCGCGAAAAACACTCCTGGTCGAACACCGGGTCGCCGTCGCCGCGGGCGCAGAAGCCGTGCTCGACGAACGCGCGCTGATGCGCGTCGACGAAGGTCATGCGTTCGCCGCTCTGGCAGATGGTGCCGCCCTGGCACAGCGCGAGCGCCTTGAGGCGCGGGAAGAAGCTGCCGTCGACGAAGCTGGCGGCGCTGCGCACCAGCCCGGCGTCGAGCGCAAAGGCCGGATGAATGTCGAAACCGCCGCGGCCGGCCGGGCAGGGGGAGCCGTCCGGCATCAGCGCCGGGTTGCTGTAGGCGACATAGACCACGCGGCCAAGATCGCCGCCCCGCACCAGCGTCTTCAACGCGGCGCGCAGGCGCGCGAAGTCGGCCGGCAGCGTTCTGGTCATCGCGCTCTGCGCATCCTCGACCGTAGCGATCAGGCCGGCGCGATTGAACACCACCCGTTCGGCCGATTGCGACAGCAGCGCATTGGCGACGACCTCGGAGAAATGGATGTCGTTCGCTCCGATCGTGAGCAGGACGAGATCAAGCGCGCGCTCGGGTTGCTGGCGGCGCGCCGCGGCGAGCGCGTCGCGCAATTGCACGAGCTGCCCCGGAACCGTGCGCGAGCAGCCGCCGCGGCCGGCGCAGATGATCTCGCTCGCGCCCTGCTGGTCGAGCAGACCCTTGGAAATCTGCGCGCCGGTGCAGGCGAGCGGCAGGAACGTCACCGCGACATGCGGGTTTTGCACCGCCAGCGCCAGCGCGGTGCGCACCTGGTAGCCGTAGAGCGAGCGGTGGCAGGCCGCGCTCATCCAGCGCGCCCGGTGCGCGGTCCAGTCCTTGTCGTTGCCGGCGCCGGCGCCGGTCTCGCAGGTGCGGTTGCCGCGATAGCCGGCCCGGCCCGGCCGGTAATAGTCGTCGCGCGCGGTGCCAAGGAAGCGGCGGAAGCAGAAACCTTCGTCGGTGAGGGCGATCTGGCGGTCGGGATTGCCCTCGCCCGACGCGATGGAATCGCCCAGGCCCGCGATCAGCAGGTCGCGCACCAGAATCTCCGTGCTGGCGCGCTTGATCGAGCCGTCGGGCAGCGGGATGTCGGCGGTCGCCACCGTCGGCCGGCCGTAGCGTACGCGCAGCCGCACCTCCTCGGCACACGGCACGGTGATGGCCTGCGCCGGGTCCTGGCCGTTGTCGAACGTCCAGGCGCAGCTCGCGCCGGCGGGCGCGTTGGGCACCAGCACGCCGACGCGGTGGTCGGTGGGCGCCAGGTAGATCTCCTTCTCGCCGTCGCGGTCGCACACCTCAACCAGCTTGCCGGACGCGTCGACGCACAGGCTGTTGAGCATGGTGCGCGCCCAGCCATGGCCGTCGGTGGCGCGCGCCAGCCGCTGCTCGGCGGCCAGCACGCCCTCGCCGCGGTCGGCGTCCACGTGCTTGAGGAAGTCGCTCTCGTAGCGGAACAGGCGGAAGCGGTTCTTCACCTCCCACGAGACCGTCAGATCCGACGTGAAGCCGACCTGAGCAAAAGTGTCGTGGGCGGCGGCCGCCATGGCGAGCAGGGCCGCCAGACTGGCCAGAACGATGCGGCGCATGAAACCTCCTGGAAGGGCGCTCCTTCTAGCTCACCGAGAAGGACGAAATCAGGGCAGGGAGGCCGATTGCGCCAAAGGTCGCATGGCTTTGACCGATGGGCTGTTCCCCGATTTCGCTTGCGCTCCATCCGGGCTACAAATCGGGTCATGTTCGTCACCTTCTTCCATGAGCTCAAGGCGGCCGGCGTGCCGGTGACGCTGCGCGAGTACCTCACCCTCATGGAGGCGATGGAGGCTGACCTGGCGGGCCGCCGGGTGGAGGATTTTTACTACCTGTCGCGCGCCGCGCTGGTGAAGGACGAGCGCAACCTCGACAAGTTCGACCGCGTGTTCGGCCATGTGTTCAAGGGGCTGGAGCTGATGGCGGACGCGCTCGCCGTCGAGATCCCGGCCGAGTGGCTCAAGAAGCTGGCGGAAAAGTACCTGACCGAGGAGGAAAAGCGGCAGATCGAGGCCATGGGCGGGCTGGACAAGCTGCTCGAGACCCTGGCCAAGCGGCTCGCCGAGCAGAAGGGGCGTCACCAGGGCGGCAACAAGTGGGTCGGCACCGGCGGCACCTCGCCGTTCGGCGCCTGGGGCTACAATCCGGAAGGCGTGCGCATCGGCCAGGACAAGAACCGCGAGTTCCGCGCGGTCAAGGTCTGGGACAAGCGCGAGTTCAGGGATCTCGACGACGAGGTCGAGCTCGGCACCCGCAACGTCAAGATCGCGCTCCGGCGTCTGCGCAAATTCGCCCGCACCGGCGCGCCCGAGGAGCTCGATCTCGACGGCACCATCCGCGAGACGGCGCACAAGGGCTGGCTCGACCTGAAGATGCGCCCGGAGCGGCACAATGCCGTAAAGGTGCTCCTGTTCCTCGACGCCGGCGGCTCCATGGACTGGCACGTGCAGGCGACGGAAGAACTGTTTTCCGCCGCGCGCACCGAGTTCAAGCACCTGGCGCATTTCTATTTCCACAACTGCCTGTACGAGCGGGTGTGGAAGGAGAACCGCCGGCGCTGGCAGGAGGTCACGCCGACCTGGGACGTGCTGCACACCTACCCGCACGATTACAAGGTCATCTTCGTCGGCGACGCGTCGATGAGCCCCTACGAGATCACGGTGGCGGGCGGCTCGGTCGAGCACTTCAACGAAGAGGCTGGCCAGACCTGGCTCGAGCGCATGACGCGCACCTATCCGGCCTGCGTCTGGCTCAACCCGGTGCCGGAAGCGCACTGGGAGCACACCATGTCGATCCGCATGGTGCGCCAGCTGTTCGGCCACCGCATGTATCCGCTGACCCTGGAAGGCCTGGATCGGGCGATGCGGGAACTGGTGCGGTAGGCGCCGGGCATCGCCTTGCTCTTAACAAGCGGCAGCGCGACTTCGTCACGCAATCACTCGTGCCGGCCGATGGCGGAGGCGTGCTTGGTGTCGCGCATCGTCAGGTAGACGACGAGCGAGATGGCGATCATGCCGGTGAGGTAGTAGTAGAACCAGGTCTCGTGGCCTTGCGACTTGAACCACAGGGCGACCGAATCCACGGTGCCGCCGAAGATCGAGACGGTGAGCGCATAGGGCAGGCCGACGCCGGTGGCGCGCACCTTGGTGGGAAACAGCTCCGCCTTCACCACCGCATTGATCGAGGTGTAGCCCGACACGATCATCCACGCCGCCGCGAGCAGCAGGAAGGCGAGGAGCGGGCCCTTCGCCTGCTCCAGCGTGGTGAGCAGCGGCACCGTGAAGAGCGTGCCGGCGACGCCGAATCCGATAAGCAGCCATTTGCGGCCGATGACGTCGGAGATGGCGCCGTAGATCGGCTGCAGCAGCATGGCGAAGATCAGGCTGCCGGCGGTGACCAGGGTCGTCTGGTCGTCGCTCAAGCCCACCGACAGCTTCAGGAATTTCTGCATATACGTCGTGTAGGTATAGAACGCGGCGGTGCCGCCGGCCGTGAGGCCCACGACCAGCAGCACCTCGCGCGGATATTTCAGCAGCGCCTTGAGCGAGCTCTCGCGCGTCACTTTCTGTGCCGCCTTGGCGGCGATGAAGTCGTCGGTCTCGTGCAGGTTGCGCCGCATGATGGCGGCGACGATCGCCAGCATGGCGCCGATGGCGAACGGAATGCGCCAGCCCCAGGCGCGCAGCTCGTCGGGCGTCAAGAAAACCTTCTGCAGCAGCAGCAGCACCAGCAGCGCGCACAACTGGCCGCCGATCAGCGTCACGTATTGGAAGCTGGAATAGAAGCCGCGGTGCTTCTCGTCTGCCACCTCGGTCAGATAGGTGGCGCTGGTGCCGTATTCGCCGCCCAGGCTCAGGCCCTGGACGATGCGGGCGAGGCCGAGCAGGGCCGGCGCCGCGACGCCGATGCTGGCATAGGTCGGCGTCACGGCGATCATCAGCGAGCCGAAGCACATGCAGACGACCGACAGCGTCAGGGCATTGCGCCGCCCGTAGTGGTCGGCGAGGTGGCCGAACAGCCAGCCGCCGAAGGGGCGCACCAGGAACCCGGCCGCGAACAGCACAGCGGCATTGAGCTGCTGCACGACCTCGTCGCCCTCAGGGAAGAACGACTTCGCGAAATAGAGCGCGAACGCCGCGTAGGCGTAGAAGTCGTACCATTCGACCAGGTTGCCGATGGAGCCGATGAAGATCGCACGTAGGCGCCGCCGGACATCGGCGAGGTCGATGTGGTCGCCGCGCTGCGTCGGTGGGCCGGTCGCGATCGTGTCGTGCAGCGCCATTGGGCTGCTCCGGAACCTGGTGCAAGAGCTACAACGAATCAACCGGCCGGGTGGTTCAACAAGACGTTACTGCTGCATCGCGGGATTGTTACACGTCGCCCGATATGCGTGCGAACACCGCGATAGACGGGCATTATCGCTCACGCATTCTCACCGGACGCTCACAAATTGTTGCGTTGCACAAAAGGCGATTCCGCCACACATGAGCAGCGCAAGGTGGGGGTTACCGAATAGGAGTTCGACAATGAAGAAGATCATTCTTGCTACCGCCGCTCTGGCGTTTGCCACCCCGGCTTTCGCTCAGTCGTATGACCCGTCGGTCGGGTCGGGCAATATCGCCCGTGCGCAGGCGGCGCGGCCCAGCCTGTACATGCAGGTTGCCCCACGGGCCTACGACCAGGGCGCTTTTGCCCAGGTCCGTCCGGGTTCCCGGGTGCGGGCGCCGCGCGGCGCCGTGACGCCTTTCACGGTCTATGACGACTATGGTCACGTGATCGGTGCCGATCCGGATCCGAATGTGCGGCTGCAGCTCCGCAAGGATTCCGAGACGATCGAGTAATTGTGATCGTCCCGTCATCGCAGACGAAAGCCCCGGGCCACCCGCCCGGGGCTTTTACATGATGTTCGGGCTCGGCCGCCGCAGCCTGTGTTTGCCGCGATTGATGTGACGACGCTTGCTGTAGATCGTCGTCGTTGCGCGCGGCGAGGAGGGAGCGACCGCCGGCGCCGGGCGCAAGCTTGGTCCCGAATCCACAGTGCCGGCCGAACCCGGCGCCAATCGCGTGCCGCCCGGTCCGATCCGTTGGACATTGACGCCGCGTGTAGCCCGCCCGGGCGAAACCTTGACGCCGCCGGCACCGATGCCGCCCGGCGTGAAGTCGCGCGGC
>DATFWC010000025.1:0-6895 GCA_035259885.1 Xanthobacteraceae bacterium | reverse complement strand
CGCAAAGCCGCGATAGAGCGCCATGAAGATGGCGGTGGGCGCCGGCAGAATGAACGCCGGGATCGCGAACAGGCGGACCAGCCCCTCCCACACCAGGAGCGTGAGAGCGATCAGGCCGAGGCGCAGCAGGAAAGTCGTCGGATTGCCTTTCATTCGATCCCTCCGCCGGCATTGAGCGCGGTGCGGATGCGCCGCACGTGGGCGCCGAACGTCTCGCCCGTCATCACGTCGAGGCTGCGCGGGCGCGGAAAATCGACCGTGAGCATGTCGCCGATGCGGCCGGGCCGCGGCGTCATGACCAGGACGCGATCGGCCAGGAACACCGCTTCCGTCGTCGAATGGGTGACGAACAGCACGGTCTTGCGCCGCTCCAGCCAGATGCGCTGCAGCTCGACGTTCATGGCCTCGCGGGTGAGCGCGTCGAGCGCGCCGAACGGCTCGTCCATCAAGAGCAGGGCCGGATCATGGATCAGGGCGCGCACCAGCGCCACCCGTTGCTGCATGCCGCCCGACAGCTCCCACGGATAGCGGCGCTCGAACCCGGACAGGCCGACGAGATTGATGAGCTCCAGGGCGCGCCCTGTCATGCGCTCGCGGCCAAGCCGCTGCACGTCGACCGGCAGCAGCACGTTGCCGAGCACGCTTCGCCAGGGAAACAGCACCGGCGACTGAAACACGACGCCGATGTCGCGGCGCGGGCCGGTGATCGGCACGTCGTTGAGGAGGGCCTCGCCGCCGGAGGCCGGCATGAGGCCGGCGAGGATTTTCAGCAGGGTCGACTTGCCGCAGCCCGACGGCCCGACGATCGACATGAATTCGCCCTCGGCGACGGTGAAATCGATGTCGCGCAGCGCATCGACCGCATCGGCGCCGCCGCCATAGGTCTTGGCCAGCCGCCGCACCGCGATGACGTCGCGGGCGACGCCCGTTGCCGGCGCAACGGCGCGTAGGCTCTCGTTCAGGCCGACCTCCCTCTGGTCCCGCCGCCCGGGATACCGTCTCGCCGCATTGCGGGTGCACCCGCAGAGGGTGAGACGGGTCGTTTTGGTTAGGCTATGGTGAGACGGCCGAGCCGGTCAACAATCCACGCCGGTTTTAATCGCAACAGGGAGCCCGTACGGGGCGATTTGAGACATGGCTTATCGCTGCGCGATTCTCGACGACTATCAGAACGTCGCCTTGAAGCTGGCCGACTGGTCGCCGGTGGCCAAGGACGTGGACATCACGGTGTTCAACCAGCCGCTCGGCGGCCAGGACAAGGTGATCAAGGCGCTGGCCGATTTCGAGATCGTGTGCGGCATGCGCGAGCGCACGCCGTTTCCGCGCGCCGTGATCGAAGCCCTGCCCAAGCTCAAGCTGCTGATCACCACGGGGGCGCGCAACGCGTCGTTCGACCTGGAGGCCGCCAAGGAGCGCAAGGTCACGGTGTGCGGCACGCCCGGCGTCGGCAATCCCACGGCCGGCATCGCCATCGGCCTGATGCTCGAGCTCACCCGCCGCATCGGCTACGAGAACGCGCGCATGAAGGCGGGCGAGCTGTGGCAGACCACGATCGGCCTCGACCTCGACGGCCATACGCTCGGCGTGATCGGCCTGGGCAAGCTCGGCACGCGGGTGGCGCAGATCGCCAAGGCGTTCGGCATGAAGGTGATCGCCTGGAGCCAGAACCTCACGCCGGAGAAGTGCCAGGAGGCCGGGGTGCAATACGCCGGCAAGGAGGACCTGCTGCGGCAGGCCGACTTCATCAGCATCCACGTGGTGCTCAGCCCGCGCACGCGCGGCCTGCTCGGCGCCAAGGAGCTGTCGCTGATGAAGCCGACCGGCTACCTGATCAACACGTCGCGCGGGCCGATCATCGACGAGGCGGCGCTGCTGGCGGCGCTGAAAGAGCGCCGCATTGCGGGCGCCGGGCTCGACGTGTTCGACACCGAGCCGCTGCCGGTGGACCACCCGCTGCGCCGCCTCGACAACGTCGTGCTCACCCCGCACCTCGGCTACGTGTCGGTGCAGAACTATCGTGCCTATTTCGCCGGCGTGGTGGAGGACATCCGCGGCTTCCTCGACGGCAAGCCGGTGCGTGCGATGACGTGAGACGCCGGCATGGGCCTCGGCCATGCGTCGGGCGTGAGAGGCGGGATCTGTCCGGCCTTCGCCTCACTGGCATGCCGGCGTGGCGCCCAGTGTTGGGAATGAAAGGGCTGGCGGCCGTACCGGGCGCTGCTATGATTTCTCGGGGAAAGACGGTGTCATGCGCCCGCGATACACATGCTTGCACCGGAACGATTGTCGGATCTGATCGGCAGGATCTACGACTGCGCGATCGAGCCCGATCGCTGGCCCGATACCTTGGCCGAGATTTGTCGCGCCATCGAATGCGCGTCCGGCATCATCCTGCTGATCGATCTGGAGCACTCACGGCACAAGTTCGCCTACAGCTGGGGCGTGAGCCCGCAGTGGGTGCAGCGCTATCTCGCCTACTCCCCCGAGCTGACCGGCTTCTACCGCTACCTGTTTCGTCGCCAGCTCTGCCCGGACGGCGAGCCGCTGATCCTGTCGCACTACATCGACGCCGTCGGCCCGCGCGGCCAGGAGGTCTACGGCGACCTGACCAAGCCGCTCGGCATTCTCGACATGATGCAGACCGTCGTCCTGCGCGAGATGCGGCGGCTCGCCGTGGTCGGCGCCAACCGCCACGAAAGCGTTGGAGCCCTGACGGCCAGCGAGCTCGCGATCATGCGACTGCTCGTGCCGCACATCCAGCGCGCCGTGAAGATCGTCGACATCCTCGACGTGCGCAAGATCGAGGCGCAGACGCTGTCCGCCACCCTCGACACGTTCACGGCGGCCGTCGTGATCGTCGGCGACCGTGGGCGCATTTTCCACGCCAATGCGGCGGCGCGGCGGATGCTGGCGGCGCGCGAGCCCATCGCCGCCGTCAACGGCATGCTGTCGATCCGCGATGCCAAGGCCGGCCACGACCTCGCCGACGCGATCGCGCTGGCCCGCGCCGACGAAGGCAAGATCGGATCGGGCGGAATCGGCATTGCGCTGCCGGGCGAGGAGCCGACCCTCGCCCACGTACTGCCGCTGGCGCACGGCGATCTGCGCACCCGGCTGGTGCCACAGGCCACCGCCGCCGTCTTCATCACCCGCGCCGAGAGCGGGCCGCCCGCCGACATCGCGGCGCTGGCTGCCAGCTTCGGCCTCACGCCCGCGGAAACGCGGGTGGTCGAACGTCTGGCGGGCGGCGCGACGCTTCCCGAGGTCGCCAAGGCGCTCGATATCTCGTGGATGACGGCGAAGACGCACCTGCACCACATCTTCTCCAAGACCGGAGTCTCCCGCCAGGCCGACCTGATTGCATTGATCGATCGGCTGGTGCCGCCGGTTCAGCGGCCCAAGCCAAGCTGAGGAGACTTCACCTGGCGGCGCCTTGCGCCGCGCGGGCGTTGTGCCCTGGCGTCATGTAGTTTGGGCTGACCTCGTCGGGGTCGAACTGATCGACCGCGACGACGCGGGCCGTGAGCGCCTCGACCTCGCGCAGGAGGTCGGCTTCATCGGCGCTGATCACGCCCTGCCGGACGGCATCGCCGATCCAGTCGATCCCGTGATAGCGCCGCACCAGGCCACGCCGCACGGCCTCGTCGAGTTTTTTGGCGGCGTCCTCGGACGCGACCGCCTTGCCGAGCGCCACTTCGAGCAGGCCGGTCGGCTCGTTCGGGTCCGTCGACAGGTAGATGTCGCGGGTCAGGCGGTCGCGCGTTTCGCCCGGCTCCAGCACGAGGCTGACGATCCGGTGGCCGAGCCGATCTGCCGCGGGCCGGTAGCGTGCGCCCAGCGGGAAGACGACGCCCCGCATCAGGTGGCGCGCCCACGCGACGGGAAAGTTGTCGATGGTCCCGCGCAGGGCCTGCTGAAAGCGGTAGAAGCTGTTCTGCGCCGCAAACGCCACGATGGGAACATCTGCTTGCGGCCTGCCGTCGTCCTCATGGCGCTTGAGCACGCAGGCCACGAGATAGAGCTCCGACAGCGCGTCAGCCAGGCGGCCGGTGAGCTTCTGCCGCCGTCGCAGCCCGCCGGCTCCGAGCAGCACGATCGCCATATCGGCGACAAACGCGAAATTGCGGCTCGCACGCCAGAGCTGGCGGTGCCAGCAGGCCGTCCCGGGCGTCCGGGCCGGCACCCTGGCCAGCCATCCGGCCGTCAGGTTGTGAACGAAGGCGCCGGCAAGGTTCGACAGCGCGAACGCGACGTGGCCGAGCAAGGCCGGCTCGAACGCGGCAAGCCCACGCGGCGCGTCCGCGTCCTGGCAGGCGTCCATCTCACGCCGCAGGAAGGGATGCGCCATGAGCACCCCCTGGGTGAAGGTGACGAGCGAGCGGGTGATGATATTGGCGCCCTCGACCGTGATCGCAGCCGGCACGATCTGGTAGGCGGATTGCAGGTAGTTGGCCGGACCGTCGCAAACAGCGCGGCCGCCATGCAGGTCCATGGCGTCATTGACGGCACTGCGCAGACGCTCGGTCGTCTGGTATTTCATCAGCGCCGAGATCGCCGCCGGCTGCTCGCCGCGGCTCACCATGGCGGCCGTCACGGCGCGGCCGGCTTCGCTCACATAAGCCGCCTCCACCATGCGCGCGAGCGGCTCTTCGAGGGCCTCCATCTTGGCAATCGGGACACGGAACTGGCGGCGGATGCGTCCATAGGCCGTCGAGACGCGTAGCATCGTTTTGGCGCCCGCCGCGGCGCACGACGGCAGCGCGATGGCGCGGCTGCCGGCTACGCACCCCATCAGCATGCGCCACGCCTGGCCGACCATGGCTTCGCCGCCGAGCACCCAGGCGAGCGGAATGAAAACGTCCTTGCCGGCGGTGGGACCGATGGGGAATGCCGTGCCGGTGGACAGATGGCGCGCCCCGATAGCGACGCCCGGATGCTTGGCCGGCAACAGCGCCACCGTGACGCCGATGTCCTCGCCCCTGCCGAGCAGGTTGTCGGGATCGAACAGGTGGAACGCGAGCCCGAGCAACGTCGCTTCGGGAGCGAGCGTGATGTAGCGCTTGTCCCACGAGACGCGGATGCCGAGCGTCTCGACACCGTTGTGGCGGTCGCGCGCGACCATGCCGATGTCGCGCATGGCGCCGGCGTCCGATCCCGATTCCGGGCCGGTGAGCGCGAAGCACGGGATGTCCTCGCCCCTGGCGAGCCGCGGCAGATGATGGCGCTTCTGTTCATCGGTCCCATAGGTCTCGATCAGCTGGCCGAGGCCGAGCGAATTCGGAATCATGATGATGACGAAGACGTCGGGAGAGCGCGACGCGACCTTGCCGAGCACGAGCGAGAGCGCCTGCGCCGACAAGCCCAGGCCGCCGTGCTGCCGGGCGATGCGCAGCCCGAAGAATCGCTGCTCCTTGAGGAAACGCCACACCTCCTGGGGAATCTCCTGGTCGTGCCGAATACGCCAGTCGTCGATCAGGCGGCAGAGTTGCTCGACCGGCCCGTCGAGGAACGCGCGCTCCTCGTCGGTGAGCGAGACGGGAGGAACCGCACGCAGCTTTTCCCAGTCCGGCCGGCCGCCGAACAGCTCGGCCTCGAAGCCGACGGTACCGGCGCCGGCCGATTGGCGCGCCGCATCGGTGAGCCGGGGCAGCACGCGTCGCATGAGACGGAAGACCGGGGCGACCAGGACGTTGCGGCGCAGCGGCGGGATGGACAGGGCAGCCAGCGCGAGCGCCGGCAGCAGGCCCGCCAGGCTCAGCGGATCGAACGCCGGCGCCGCGACATGACCTGCCGCCACGCCGGCCTCCCACGCCAGCGTGACCGCCAGAGCGGCGAGCGCCCAGCCCCACAGCGGCACCTGACGCATGGCCAGTGCCAGGCCGCCCGCGACGCATACGATGAGGAATGCGGCTTCCCACATGGGCGACAACCCTGCGCATCATCGCACAGCCGGGGACGCGCGCAATGTGCGCCGCGGCGGCACGTCTCGACTTCCGGCATCACACCGGCGGCGGCTTGCTGCCCGAGGTGACCGTCACCTGCACATCCATGGCGAGGAAGCTGGCCGGATCGCCGATGAACGTGCCCTCCACCGGGATGGCCTGCGACGGATCGCGGGTGACGGCGATGCGGATCAGGTTCTCGCCGGCGACGAGGCCGTTGGTCGGATCGTATTCGACCCAGCCAGCGCCCGGCAGATAGATCTCCGCCCAGGCGTGGCTGGCGCCGGCGCCCTGCATCGACTCCTCGCCCGGGCCGTCGAGGACCGGATCGTACAGATAGCCGCTGACGAACCGCGCCCCGAAGCCGAGGCAGCGCACCGCCTCGATCAGCAGAAGCGCGAAATCGCGGCACGAGCCGGCCCCGCGCTCCAGCGTCTCCAGCGGCGACTGCACGCCCTCGGCGTCGCGCGCCGCATAGGTGAAGTCGCGCTTGATGGCGGCATTAATCATGGCCAGCAGCGCAAGCGTGTCGACCCCCTTCTCGATCACGAATTGCTGCGCCCAGGCGGCGACTACGCCTTTCGGATCGGGATAGTGCTGCTCCAGCAGCCGGCCCAGATCGGTGCGGTCGTTGGTGGAATAGACGAACGGATAGGTCGCGGCTTCGGCCTCGACGGGAAAAACCGGGCGACTGAGCGCGTAGCGCTCGAGCGTCAAGGTGCTGACGATTTTCAGCTCCGGCGCCGCCTCGGCGAAGTCGGCGAGCGCCACCGAATTCCCGAATACGTCATGCAGCCAGCGCACGGTGGCGGGCGGCGACAGCGTCAGCTCGCTGCGCAAGACCCGCAGGTCGTGACTGTCGCGCGGCCGGAACATCATGCGATGCTGGCCGAACTGCACGGGTTCGCTGTAGCGATAGATGGTAGCGTGCTGGACCGTGAGGATTTTCATGG
>DATFWC010000024.1:0-2830 GCA_035259885.1 Xanthobacteraceae bacterium | reverse complement strand
CGTGCTCGAGCGCCGCATCGATCCGTGCATGAGCGAGGTGTTCCCCTGGAGCAAGATTCCGCTCGCGCACCAGAAGATGTGGAAGAACGAGCATCCGCCCGGCAACATGGCGGTGCTGGTCAATGCGCCGCGGACGGGACTACGCAACCTCGACGACGTCCTCGAAGCCGGCGGCGGCTGATCATCCGGCCGTGATCCCCTCGCCGGCGACGCGGCCGGCGGCGCCGTATTCACGCATGATCGTATCGATGCGGTGGCGCGTGGTTGCGCCGTCGGCGCGGCCCGCCGCGAAATGGGCTGCGAGCTGCGCCCCGACATGGCGTCCGCGCGCCACCAGCCACTGGCCGAACTGCCGGCGGTCATGGTCATAGCGCGCCAATGCCGCCTCCGGATCGCTGCTACGCAACGAGTCGACGAGACCTCGCGCGTCGAGCGCCGCCTTCATGACGCCGGTCGCGACATGCGGACGGGCCACGAAGGCGGCGTCGCCGAGGAGCGCCACGCGGCCGAACACGATTTTGGGCGATTGCAGATCGAAAATCGGCTGCAGCAGCGGCTGCGCAGTCTGCGCCACCAGGTGGGCGAGCGGCGGTGCCAGAACGTTTTCGGCGCGCCGCTTGAGGGCGGCGATCAATTCGGCACGGATCAGCGGCGGCGGAATCGAGACGCCATGCTGGCGGCCGGCGGCATCGGTGCACAGCGCCGCCAGCTCGGCCGCATCTGCCGGCTGGAACCAGACGTAATGGCAGGTGCGGCCAGGCGCATCCGCCTCCTGGGTGGCGTCCGGCATCGGAATGGCCAGCACCATGCCGGACGCGGGAAAGCCGAAGATCATGTGATGGAACAGCGTGGCGGCAAACTCCGGCGGGACCGTGCTCGGAGCGGCGGCGCCGCGCCAGGCCACATAGCCGGCGTAATGCGGCTGCACCTCGGGCAGGAACTGCTGGCGCACCGTGGAATGGATCCCGTCGGCGCCGACCAGCAGGTCGCCACGCTGGCGCGACCCGTTGGCAAAGATCGCCGTGACGCCGTCCTGGTCCTGCTCGATGGCTTTGAGCAGCGCGCCGGCGTGATAGTTTTGCGCCGGCAGCGTCGTCTTCAGCGGTCGATAGATGCGGGCCCAGGCGCTGGTGACGGCGCGGATCGGCACCTCGTGCACGATCTTTCCGGCGCGGTCGAGACACAGGCGCGACCTCACATCGGCGCCGATCGAGGCATCGCGCCGCACGCCCGCCTGCGCCAGCACGTCGAACAATTCCTGGCGCGTGCCGATGCCGGTGCCGCGGTCGCCGAGATCGCCCTCGGCGCGCTCGAACACGGTCGCATCCCAGCCGATGGTGCGGAGCAGGTTCGCGGCCAGGAGTCCGCCGACCGAGCCGCCGATGACCAGGGCACGCGGCACCAATTACTCCGGCTTGATTCCGGCTGCCGCGATCACCCGCTGCCAGCGCTCCTGCTCTTCCTTGATGAAGGCGGCGGTCTCCTCCGGAGTGCTGCCGACCGGCGTCGACGAGAGGTCGGCGAAGCGCCGCGCGACATCCGGCTGCGCCAGAATCCCGGCGATGGTCGACGACAGTTTTGCGGCAATCCCGGGCGGCGTTTTCGGCGGCGCCACAATGGCGAACCAGGTGGTCGACAGGAAACCGGGAAACAGCTCGGCCATGGCTGGCACGTCGGGCAGGGCGGGAATGCGCGTCCGGGCGCCAACCGCGAGCGCCTTGAGGCGGCCGCCCGTCACCGGGCCCAGCGCATTGCCGAGATTGTCGAACATCATGTCGACGTGGCCGGCGACAAGATCGGTGAGCGCCGGCGCCAGTCCCTTGTAGGGCACGTGCACGAGGCGGATGTCGGCGAGCGTCTTCAAGAGCTCCATCGACAGGTGCGGCGTGCCGCCGTTGCCGGACGATGCATAGGTGAGCTTGTCCGGATTGGCTTTGGCGTAGGCGATGAGCTCTGGCAGAGTTTTGGCGGGCACGCGCGGATGGAGCATCAGCACGTTGGGCAGCGTTGCCATGACGGTGACGGGGACGAAGGCGGACGGGTCGTAGCCGAGCCTGGCATAGAGGCTCTGGTTGACGGTCAGCGGCGAAGGCGGCGTGGCGAGCAGGGTGTAGCCGTCGGGTTCGGCCCGCGCCACCGCTTCGGCACCGATGTTGAGCGCGGCGCCGGGCCGGTTCTCGACCACGACAGGCTGGCCCCATTTGGCAGCGAGCTTGTCGGCAATGATGCGCGGTAGCGAATCCGCCGTGGCGCCAGGCGGGATCGGCACGACGATGCGGATCGGCCGGGCCGGATAGTCGCTCTGGGCTTCGGCCGTGGCCGGTGCGGCAACGAGCAGGGCCGCCACGGCGGCGGCATGGAAGCTGGTCATGACGGTCCGGTTCAGGCGCTCCATCCGGCAATCCTATGTCATTGTCGCATGCCCGGTGCAGCGGCGCGGTCGCCGCAAGGGTCGTCAAATGGCCGCAATTGGCGGTGCCCCTGTGTGGTTGGAGCCCGGCCTTTCGTTAGGTAAGGTCAGGGGCGCCGAAGTTTTGGCGCAGGTGGGGGGTCTTGTGGGCTTTCGGTCGAAAGCGGCGCGCGAGCGGGCGGTCCTGCGATCCGAGGCGCGGCCCGCCGCGCCCGATCCGGCGTTGCGCCGCTTCCGCATCACCCTGATCAAGCCGTCGCACTACGACGACAACGGCTATGTGGTCCGCGCCTTCCGCTCCTCGATGCCGGCCAACTCGCTGGCGACCGTCTATGCCCTGGTCATGGACGGCGCCAACCGACAAGTGCTCGGTCCGGACACGGCCATCGATCTCACGGCGATCGACGAGACCAACACCAG
>DATFWC010000023.1:0-8062 GCA_035259885.1 Xanthobacteraceae bacterium | reverse complement strand
CTGGCCTGATGGTATTGGACCATGCTGGCGAACACCATTGCCACGCGGTCATAGCTCACAGGACGGGACGTGCCCGGCCCAGGGGCGCGGACCTTACCACAGTCGGGCCCCGGGTCACCTGGATCTTTCGTCTCAAGTGGTTGAATCTGGTTAGTTTCGGACGTCATTCCCAGCGTTGCACACGCAATCGTGACGCATGGTGTACCAATCCCTGCCGAGTCTGCAATTACAGCGCGAGCGGAGCGCCAGTAGACGAGCGCGCCGCGTGTTTGCTGCGCTGCAAAAGTGGCGCAAGCATGATGCATTGTTGCGGCGGACTCGTCAGCGCCGTCCCGCCATGCGATACGCGTCGGCGGCAGCGTGCCAAGTGAGGGAGACTGGAATGCAAAGCGAGGAGATCCGCCGCGTCGTCACCGGCCACGACAAGACTGGCAAGGCGGTCGTGCTGTTCGACGGCGCCAATCCGCACAAGAACGTTCGCCCGGGAAGTGGCACGGTGGCGCGGCTGTTGTGGGTCACGGATCGCAGCCCCGCCGACATGTCGGGCGCCGCGGATCGCGCCGCCGTCAAAATCGGCATTGCGCCGCCGGCCAGCGGGTCGGTGTTTCGCGTCGTCGAGTTTCCGCCGACCACGGATGCGGAGATTGCCAAGCTCGATACCGACTACATGCAGAAGCAGATCGCGCACGACGATCACGGCGCCGGCAAATATCGGCCGCCGACGCATCCTTTCATGCACCGCACGCGCAGCATCGATTACGCCATCGTCATGTCCGGCGAGATCGACATGAAGCTCGATGAGGACGAGATCCACCTGAAGGCGGGCGATGTCCTGGTGCAGCAGGGGACCAACCACGCATGGATCAACCGCAGCGGCAAACCCTGCCGCATCGCGTTCATCCTCATCGACGCGGCGGAGCCGTTATAGCTCCGTCCGCCGATCGAAATTCATGACCGCGCGGCTGCGCCGCTCAACTGCGCCGCGCTCTGTTGCCTAGTACCCGCTGCTGCCGCTGCCCACCGTGCTGCGCATGTGGCGCGTACGCTTGGCGTGGCGACGGGACGTCGGCGCCATCCGCTTGGCATTTGTACCGACGGTCGGCCGGGCGCCCGGCCCAGTGGAGGTCGACAGATTCGGATCACCCTGATTGGTGCCGGGCCCGGAGCCGCTCAGCGGCGCGCCAACGCCGCGCGTCCCGGTCTGGGCGTAACTGATGGAACTCGGCAGGGTCAGAGCGGCGGCGCCGACGATGGCGGCGGTAATAATCAGCTTGCGCAACATGATGAGCCTCCTTGTATGCAGGTTGTGTGGACCGCGGTTGCTCCGCGGCAGGAAATTTTGCCGGTTCACCCTTTCGCGCCCCGCGAAAATCTCCACATTGGCAATACCGACCCACCGGCTGGGTTCCGTGACGCTCGCGCATGCGTGATATTTTCGAGGATCTGTTCGTCGGGCAGCCGACCGACCCGGTGGAGGCGGCGCGCCGCGCCATGCGGCCGCCGCTGCGGCGGCGCTTCTATGAGTTGGTGCGTGTCGCCGACGCTGAAGGCCGCCATGCCATCCTGCTGGACGACGCGCCAGTGCGCACCCCGGGGGGGCGCAGCCTTGATGTGCCGACGCGGCCGCTGGCGGAGGCGCTGGCGGCGGAATGGCAGGCCCAGGCCGAGGTCATCGATCCGGTCAAGATGCCGCTGACGCGGCTCGCCAATTCGATCATCGACGGGGTGGTCGTCGCGGCGGCGCCGGTGACGGCGGAAATCGCCAAATATCTCGGCTCGGATCTCGTGTTCTACCGCGCCGAGTCACCTGCCGAGCTGGTGCAGCGCCAGGCGCGGCATTGGGATCCGCTGCTCGCCTGGGCGCGCGACGCGCTCGGCGCCCGCTTCGTCCTGGCGCAGGGCGTCGCTCCGGTGACGCAGCCGGAGCACGCGCTCGCCGCCGCCGCGGCCGCGATCCCAAAGAATCCGTGGCGCCTCGGTGCCGTCCACGTCATCACCACGCTCACCGGCTCGGCCGTGATCGCGCTCGCGGTCGCTGACGCGTATGTGTCGGCCGAGCAGGCGTGGGCGGCGGCGCATGTGGACGAGGACTGGAACATGGAGCAATGGGGGCGCGACGCCCTCGCGCTCGAGCGCCGCGGCTTCCGCTTCGCCGACATGCAGGCGGCCGCGACGGTGCTGCGCAGCGTGGTCACGGTCGCGTGAACGATAGCCTCGAGCATCCCCGCCGATCTGCGCCAACCTGATGCGCAACAGGCGTGCGCGGCTACACCCGGCCGGTCGCAATCGCGTTGTCTGCTCCGGCAAAAATGCCAACTCACGTCATGGTAAACGCGGCGCGCGAACGATGCGCCGTTGCGCAGAAAGCCGCGTACGACGGGCTTAACTAATAGTTCCGTACTATTTTACGGCGAGAGAAAAGGGATGTAAGATTAGAGTTGTAGCCGCTCAATCCATATTCAAAAAGTCGGGGGAGGGGGCATGCCGCAAACGACAACTCAGCAGCGCAACAACTGGAAGCACTTCGAGTGCAACCCGGGCACCATGATGGTCATCGACTTCGGTCCGGACCGAATTCGGGTTGCGCCTCCCACCGTCGATGCATGGCACGCACTGGCGACGGTGCTGGCGGCCCACAATTACAACATCCGCGTCGACGATACCGACAGCTACAATTGTCGCGCCATCAAGGGAGGAACCGGCAGGAGCCTCCACTCCTATGGAATTGCGCTCGACATCAATGCCAGCACCAATCCGTTCAGGCTGACGCCCAACCAGCCCGACGTCAAATATTCCAGTAAACCGACGCAGTTCGAGCGTGGTCAGGAGGTCAAGCTCGGCATCGCCGACACCGACATGACCCCGGAGATGATCAACGACGTGCTCGCCATCCAGACCACGAATGGAAAGCGAGTCTTCGAATGGGGCGGCAACTGGAAAGATCGCAAGGATGCAATGCATTTCGAGCTCGATCTTTCCCCCGAGGAACTGCAGGCCGGCATCAATTTCGATACGGTCAAGAAGCCATCCGGCCCGGGCCCGGTGGCGCGCGAGCCACAACGCGAGCCCGACGCCGTCGACCTCGATGACACGTCCGGACTGTCGCGCGGCGCGCGCGGCGAGGCGGTGCGACAGCTGCAGCTCGCGCTGCAGAAGCGCGGGTTTCAGGTCGGTCAGCTCGACGGAGTCTTTGGGCCGCTGACCCAGGCGGCCGTGACCGCCTTTCAGGCGAGCGAAAATCTGCCCGAGACCGGCGTGGCGGATGAAGCGACGAAGCAGGCACTCGCACGTGGCCCGGTGGTGATGAACGGAGGTGGTGCTATGAAGCCGGAAGACATCCTGCGACTGCTGTTCAGTGCTTTGGCCCAGAGGGACCTGGCCGGTGGAACTGCGCCGGTGCCGCAGGCGCCGGGAACGATCAACAGCCAGCAGATCCTGCAGCTCGTCCTTGCGGCACTCACCGGACAGCAGCTCGCGGTCACCGGACAGCAGCCCGCGGTCACCGGACAGCAGTCCGCACAGCCGGTCGCGCCGTCGCCGACGTCACCTTCGGGAACCGTCCCGCCAGTGCTCTCGCCCATCGACAAGGCGCTGGGCGGCGAAATGCTGGCCGGCAAGAAAACCCCACTGGCCGTGCTTGCCTATACGGTCCTCGGCATCCTGCAGTCGGTCGACGTGGCCGGCACTGCAACCGGCCCGACCGCAACGCCGACCGGGCAAATCCTCACCACGCTGATCGGTTCGTTCGGGGCGCTGGGCCTGCTCGGAAAAGTCGATCGCATCGTCCAGATGCTTGGCTTGATTGCCGCCAAACCGAAGTGAGTCAACCCGCTTTCCGGTGAACAGTGGACTTCCACCATGGCCGCAAGCTTTCAATCCCTGAAGCCGCGCTATCGCCAGCTCTGGGACAAGATGACGATCAATCCCGGCGTCGTCGATGACGCCGATCGGGTTGCGCGGAAAATTCTCGCCAACAAGGAACGCTACGTCGCGCTTGAACGGCAGACCGGCGTTCCATGGTTCTATATCGGCCTCGTCCACAACCGCGAGAGCGGTATGGACTTCGACACCTATCTCGGCAACGGACAGCCGCTCAACCGCCGCACCACTATCGTCCCCAAGGGACGTGGTCCGTTCCCGTCGTTCGAGGCCGGGGCGATCGACGCCTTCCAAGTGGAGAATTTGATCGGCATCACCGACTGGTCGCTGGAGCGCATTGCGTTCCTGCTCGAAGCCTTCAACGGGTTCGGCTACCTCAGCAAGGGGATCAACAGCCCGTACCTGTGGTCGGGAAGCAACGAGTACACATCTGGCAAGTTCGTTGCCGATCACGTGTTCCGCGCCGATGTGGTCGACTCCCAGCTCGGATCGATGGTCGTCCTGGCGCGCTTGGCCACGATGGATGCCGACGTCAAAGCCCGGGTCGGCGCCGGGGCCGGCGTCGTCACCGCCGACAGCGGGGTTCTGGGACGCGGATCGACCGGCGATCGCGTGCGGCAGTTGCAGAACGCGCTCGCCCAGGGCGGCTTCGACGTGGGCGAGATCGACGGCAGGTACGGCCCGAAAACCACCGACGCGGTGCGGGCGTTCCAAAGCGCGCGCGGCCTGCCGGCCACCGGCATTGCGGATCTGGCGACGCAGGCGGCCTTGAAGGTGGCGGAGCAGCCTGTAGAGCCGCCGCCGCAACAATCCGAGGACTTCCTGCGCGGTCTGTTCGGAGCGCTGCTGAGCAAGGTGCGGCCGCCTGGTACTCCGGGCACGATCCCGGCGCCGCAGCCGCAGCCCGACGCGAGCAACGTGCTGTCCACGATTCTCGGCGCCCTGTTGGGCCGCCAGCCGCCGGCCGCTCTCGGTGCGCCAGCCGGTCCGCAGGCCGATGCCGGCAACGTGCTGCCTGTCATTCTGGCCGCCCTGATGGGCCGGCAGCCCCCGGCCGCGCCCGGCGCAACCGAGCCTCCGCCCAAGATACTCTCCGGGATCGACAAGGCCCTGGGCGGCGAAGCTCTGGCCGGCAAGAAGACGGCGCTGTCGGTGGTCGCCTACGCGGTATTGGCCATCCTGAAGGCCGTCGGGGTGGTGGGCGCGGCGACGCCGACCGGACAGATCCTGACTCTGGCGGTCACGGCGTTCGGCGCCCTGGGCGGCATATCGAAGGTCGACCGGGTTATCCAGGCGCTCGGCGCGATCGCCGTCAAACGCTGAGGCTGCCTGCGCCGGCTTACGGCGCGCGGCGATCGCATGACGCCACGAGATCCGGCGTGGCCTCGGCCACGCTGGCGACGCCGGCGAGCGCCATGGTGCGCACGAGCTCCTGCCGCAGATGCTCCAGCACGTCGCGCACGCCGTCGGCGCCGCGCACGCTCAGGCCCCACAGCGTCGGCCGTCCGACCAGCACGGCGCGCGCGCCGAGCGCAAGCGCCTTGAGGATGTCGGTGCCGCGGCGCATGCCGCCGTCGACATAGACTTCCGCGGTGTCGCCGAGCGCCGCCGCGATCTCCGGCAGTGCGGCGGCGGTGGTCACCGTGGTGTCGAGATGGCGCCCGCCGTGGTTCGACACGATGACGGCCCTGGCGCCGGCCTCGACGCACCGCACCGCATCGTCGCCGCGCAACACCCCCTTGACGATGACGGGAAGCGGTGAGCGGCCGACCAGCCAGCGCAGATCCTTGAGGCTGAGTGGGTAGGTGGTGGAGCCGGAGAACGTCTGGTCGTAGGCGTTGCGGGCGATCGGCGCGCCCGGCAGGTTGACGTTGCGGATCTCGTCCGACGGCTTGAGCGGCGCGCGGGCGGCCCGTGGGCTCGATCCATAGACCGGCATGTCGGCGGTGACGACCAGCGCGGCGAAGCCCGCGGCTGCGGCGCGGTCGATCAGGCCTTCGGCGATCGCGCGGTCGGACAGATAGAGCTGGAACCATTGCGCCGCGTCGCCGCGGTGGGCCGCGACGTCCTCGATCGTGGCGGTCGCGTTGGTGGCGAGCACGAAGGTGGCGCCAGACGCAGCAGCGCCGCGCGCGGTCGCGATCTCGCCGTCGTGGTGAAACAGCCGATGGCGCCCGGTCGGTGCCACCATGATCGGCGTCCTGGTGCGCCTGCCCAGGATGATGGCGGTCGTGTCGATGGTGGCGACGTCGCGCAGGATGCGCGGGCGCAGGCGCAGGCACCGCCACGCCGTCGCGTTCTCGGCGGCCGTGATCTCATCGTCGGCTCCCGCCTGACAGAACGCGAACGAGGCCGGCGCCATGCGCGCCTGCGCCTCCTGCTCGAGCGCATCGAAATCGACGCTGTCCATGCGGCCCCTCCCCGATCCCCATCTCGCCAGTCGACATGCTGCGCGAATTTTCACCCGCCAGAAAGGACGTCCGCCGCACCGGCTCCGCCCGCCGCGGGCCATCAGGGCCATTGATCCTTGTGAACAGACCGTGAACAATAGGCGCCGCAATGGCGATTCTGGATTGCCCGCAATGACGTCGGAGCGCATCGGCGTGCTGGCCGCGATTGTCTCCAGCGCCCTCGGCGGCGGTGCCGCGGCGGCGACGCGCTTCGTGGTCGGCGCCGTCGACCCGGCGACGCTGGCGGCCTTCCGCTTCGGCGGCGGCTTCGTGTTCCTGCTGCCGCTGGCGCTGCTGGCGCGCAGCCGATGGCCGCACGGTCGCGACTGGATCGGCACCGCTCTGCTCGGCCTGATGTTCTTTGCGTTCTTCTTCATCGTGTACAATCTGGCGCTGGCCGACACGACCGCCGCCCGCGGCGCGCTGGCCCTCTCCACGCTGCCGCTGGTGACGATGATCGTGGCGGCCGTGCTCGGCGCCGAACGGATGACGCTGCGCAAGACCGCCGGCGTGCTGCTGGCGATCGCCGGCGTCGTGCTGGCGCTGCTGACCGGCCTTGCCGCGGCGCCGCCGCTGGCCTGGCGCGGCGACCTCATCATGCTGGCTGCCACGCTGATCATGGCGTTGTACAGCGTGTGGTCGCGCCCGTTCATGGCGCGCTCGAGCCCGCTCGGCTTCGTGACAGCGAGCATGGGGTTCGGGGGAGGGTGCCTGGCCGTGTTCGCCGCCGCCAGTGGTGGCTTTGGAGTGACGCGCGCGTTCACGCCGGGGCAATGGGCGGCTGTGACCTACCTCGCGCTCGGCGGTGGGGCGGCGGCGTTCTATCTGTGGAATTTTGCCCTCGAGCGCACGACGCCGACGCGGGTCGCCAACACCATGACGATCAACCCGCTGGCTGCTTCGCTCGTCGCCGCCGTCATCGTGGGCGAGCCGATTGGGCTCAACCTCATCGTCGGCCTCGCGGCGGTGGGCGTAGGGATCTGGCTCGCCTCGAGCGAAGGCGGCAAAGCCCAGAAGTGACAGGACAATATTAACCTCGGTTTCACGTGGACGGCCTAGCCTTGACCGGTTCAACCGGAAAAAATGCCTGTGCAGGTCGCGATTCCGTCGAACGCCGTCAGCACCCAGGCTCTGGTCCTGTTTGCGCTGCAGCCGGGCCAGATCCTGAGCGCGCTGGTCCTCCAGCTTCTCGAGGAAGGCCAGGTGCGGCTGTCGATCGCCAACACGGTGCTGGATGTGGTGTCGCAGGTTCCGCTGCAGCCCGGCACCAATGTGCGGCTCATGGTGCAAGGCACGACTCCGGTGCTCACGCTGGCTGTGGTCGACACGAACAACGCGCCGGCCGTGCGCGGCACAGTGCCCGCCGCGACCGCGGCCAGGACCCAGGCATCGGGAGCCGTCGGCGAGGCTCAGGCTGCGCCGACCGTATCGGCCGATCCGAGCATGGCGCAGCCGGCGCGCGCCGCGGCGTCGCCATCGCCGGCAGTCGCCCTGGCGCAGGCCGTGCGCAGCGCCGCGCTGCGCCAGGGCGGTCTGGCGCCGCTATTCGCCGATGTCACCGCGGTGAAGGAAGCGGCGGCGCTGCCGGCGCCGGTTCGCGAAGCCATGACACAGCTCCTGGTCCTGCGCAGCCCGACGGCGGGTCCGGTCACGGCCGCGCAGGTGGAGCAGGCCCTGTCGCGCTCGGGCCTGTTTCTCGAAGCGCGCGTGGCCGGCACCGTCGCGGCGGCGCC
>DATFWC010000022.1:0-22713 GCA_035259885.1 Xanthobacteraceae bacterium | reverse complement strand
CGCCGCCTTCCAGGCGGCGTCTTGGACGCAGCGGGTTCGGCGACCCGATGACAGGCCAGTTCAGCTCGCGATGGGGCTTGCTGACGGTTGGACAATTCGGGAAATTCCGCTTTACCGTCGGACTGCGCCTAAAACGCCCCTCCCGTCCACACTTCAAAGCCGAAGCGAAGCGAAGGATAGCGAAAGGTGACGGGGCAAGAAATGCGCTATCTGTAAGGGTTTTTGCGCTCTTTCGCGCAAGTATGCAGAGGGATGCGCAATATCAATTTGGCGGAGACGGAGGGATTCGAACCCTCGATACGCCTTTGGAGCGTATAACGGTTTAGCAAACCGCCGCCTTCAGCCACTCGGCCACGTCTCCGCTGGTTCGCACTACGTATAGTTCCGGGGATTTTCCGTCAATCCGGGCGCGCGCCGGCCAGATCGGCTACTTTACCACCGCCAGCGACACCTACATCCTGCTCAATACCGTGGTGAATCCGGGCGCCGACGGCATCGACTACGAGGAAGCCACGATCCACCTCATCGGCGTGCATAACCCGGACGCTGGCTGCTTCGTGCTGCACCAAGGTGGTCTGGCAGTCGTTTGCCGATTTGTTGGAATAGCCGAGAAACCGGCTTGCAAACCCAACCGGCTCAGGCGCGGCGATTGAGCGCCTTCCGGAATATTTCGTTAAGGACCCCAGCCGCCCTGGCCGCGGGAATCCACCGGCTGCATGCCGCATCGACATCAGGCCATGTTCTGCCACAGTTGTGGCGGCACAATGGGACGCGGTTCGCCGGGGGTGGGGGCCGCTGATCATGGAAAGCAATGTGGCACAGACGCGGCTCTCCGCCGATGACGTCGGCTGCCGTCCTGGCAAGCCGCGGCGAACGACCGGATAAGAGTGTCACGAGTCAGCGTCAGGAGTATGTCGATGAGCAACCCTTCCGAACGGCCTGCTGGCAGTCAGAGCCCTTCACCATATGCGCCCCGGTTCGCTCGCGATCCCGAACAGGCGCCAAAACGTTCCGTCATGTCCGCACCGGCGCGAGAAGGCGCTGAGGATCCTGCTTACGAAAGACGTTTTCCGTTGGGAGGCGCGGGTTTAGCGCCGGAAGTGGTGCCGCCACCTCCGCCGTCGCGGCGCAAGTCTTTCGTGACCAGACGTGAATTGGCGCTGCTCGCGTTGGCGGCGATGATAGCGGCCTTTGCTGTCCTCGCCATCTATCCGCGAACTCCGTCGCCGGATGCGAACAGGGCGGGCGGGCCAGCAGCAGGGCCTGCCTCCCCATCAGCGTCGCTTTCAAACGAAACGATGCCGGCTTCAGGTCAGCCGGTGCAGGCGCGCCCTGCCGAGTCCCAGGTCGTCGGCGATCGGCAAACGGTGCCGGTGACTGCAGACGGTCCGACCAAGCGCGTGGCCGCAGTCATCCCGTCTGCCCCGAGCGTCCGGGGCGTCACCGACACCGAAATCGTGTTTGGCATGGCGGCGGCTTTCAGCGGTTCGGCCAAGGAACTCGGCCGTCAGATGAAGCTCGGCGTCGAGAGTGCGTTCAGCGCAACCAATGCGGCCGGCGGGATTAACGGCCGACAGCTCCGCCTGGTCGCCATAGACGATGGCTATGAGCCGAGCCGAACCGTTGACGCCATGAAGCAGCTCTTTGAAAAAGACCAGGTCTTCGGCATCATCGGAAATGTTGGAACGCCGACCGCCATGGTGGCGCTGCCATACGCCCTTGAACGCAAGATGCTGTTCTTTGGGGCGTTCACCGGTGCCGGGTTGCTGCGGCGCGACCCACCGGACCGCTATGTCTTCAATTATCGGGCGAGCTATGCGGAAGAAACCGATGCCGTGGTGCGCTATCTGGTGAGAGTGCGGCGCCTGCGCCCGGAACAGATTGCGGTGTTTGCCCAGGAGGACGGGTACGGTGATTCAGGCTTCGTGGGCGTTACCAAGGCCGTCCGGGCGCTGCGCGGCGGCAATGCCGCGCCAGTCCTGCGTTTCAACTACAAACGTAACACCGTGGACGTGGACGATGCCGTGACGCGCCTGCGCCAGCAGAAGGGCGCCATCAAGGCGGTGGTTATGGTCCCCACCTATCGTGCTGCCGCGAAATTCATCGAGAAGACTCGCGATCTATATCCCGGCATGATCTACACCAATGTTTCATTCGTGGGCAGCACGGCGCTCGCCGACGAACTGATGCTTCTCGGCCGGAAGTACGCCGAGGGAGTGATCGTCACCCAGGTGGTGCCCGCAATCGAGGGCTACTCCTCTTTGGTTCTCGATTACAAAGCTTCGCTCGCCAAGAATTTCCCCGGCGAGGCCCCGGACTACGTTTCGCTCGAGGGCTATGTGACCGGCAACCTGTTGGCGGAAGGCGTGAGACGTGCCGGCGCGCAGCTTGATACGGAAAAGCTGGTGGATGCGCTGGAGACAGTCCGGGATTTCGACCCCGGGCTCGGGACCCCGTTGACCTTCGGCCGTACCGAGCACCAGGCGTCGCACAAAGTATGGGGTACGCAGCTCGACAAGGCCGGGCGCTATCAGCCAATCGATCTGCAATAAGTCGTATGCGCAAAATGCCAGGGCGGGATGCGCACGCCCGGCGGTCCCAGGTGGGAGTCACGGCGGGACGCACCAGCCCTGCCCGGCCGCGCCCCGTGTTGCATCGAGCGCGGGCCAGGCTTTTCGTGATCATGCGCTAATGCGGCCGGCGCCCGCCCGGACCAAAACTTTTGATGATCTGCGCGGCTTCCTCCGCCGCCTTCTCGAGCATCTCGCCGAGCCGGTTCAGCCCGGCGGCGCGGGCGATCCCCGCCAGCTCCTTCGCATGGTCGGCGATGAATTCCGCCGCTTCCCGGTCGGTCATTGAGGATTAAGCCCAGACCCCGTCGGATTGTTGCATAAAGTTGTACTTGAGTCGAGCGCAACTCGATTTCCGAGCATTTGCCGCAATAGCGGGAAGAAATCTTTACCTTAGGCCCAGATATGGCGGATCCGGCACAAGTCGATCGCGGTTTCGCCCGCGTTCCGGCATTTATCGCGGCGCTCCGCGGCTGGCCGGGCGCGCTGCAGTAACGAATTGTCCATCGTCGTGTGACAAAAACGCAACGGACGGTTAGTACTCCCGAGCCTGGTGATGCATATCGCTGTGGTTGATCCGAGCCGGACGGTGCTCAAGTGCATCGAGCGTATGCTCGTGGCGCGCGAGCATCACGTCTATCCGTTCACCAACGGTGCGGACGCGTTGCAGCACATCGAGGGCGACCCGCGGATCGACGCGATCATCATCAGCGCCGAGCAGGCCGTCGGATCGGGATCGGGCATCGAGTTGTGCTGGCAGGCACGGCTGCTCGCCTCGTCGTACCGGCCGATCTACGTCATCCTGATGTCGTCGCACGACGGCCGCAAAACCCTGGTCGAGGGACTCGACAGCGGCGCCGACGATTTCATCGCCAAACCGCCGCTCGCCGAGGAGCTCTATGCGCGCCTGCGCGCCGCCGAGCGCGTCACCTCGATGCAGCGCGAATTGATCCGGATGGCGACTACCGACTCGCTCACCGGCGTGCTCAACCGCCGCGCCTTTTTCGCCCGTTCGCAGCAGGTGTGCGACCGTGCGGCCGCCGGCGTGCCGATCTCCGTCATCATGCTGGACATCGACAATTTCAAGCGGATCAACGACCGCTTCGGTCATTCGCAGGGCGACCAGGTCATCTGCCGCGTCGCCGCCGAAGCGCAGAAGGACGAGCGCATCGTTGCGCGGCTCGGCGGCGAGGAATTCGCCGTCATCCTGGAAGCCGACATGACGGCGGCGCTGGAGATTGCCGAGCGCCTGCGCGCCGACATCGCGGCGTTCGTGTTCGACACGCCGAAGGGCCAGCTGACCGTCACCAGCAGCTTTGGGGTCAGCGAGTGGCGCGACGGCGACGACCTGGATGAGCTGTTGCGCCGTGCCGACATCGCCCTCTATGCCGCCAAGGCCGCCGGGCGCAATCGCGTCGTCGCCGACCAGCCCGGCCTGTGGGTGATGGAATACGACCAGCACCCGACCGTCATTCGCAACGCGGCGCGCTCGGTGCCGGCCGCCTGAACCGTGAGTGGCTCAAGCCACTGGCCTTCCACCTCACTACGCGGCAGTTGCGCTGCCCATTGCGGCTTGGCGCTCCGCGCGCTGGCCGGAACCCGGCTCAACCTCCGGCGTTCTAGTCACATTCGCCCATCAGGAGGCACCATGGCGCCGCGCCCCTATTGGCGGGGATACCTCCGCCTGTCGCTCGTCACCTGTCCGGTCCTGCTTTATCCGGCGATCACCCAGGCCGAGAAGACGCATTTCCACCAGATCAACAAGCGCACCGGCCACCGGCTGCGCCAGCAGATGATCGACGAGAAAACCGGAAAGCCGGTCGACAAGGACGACAAGGGCCGCGGCTACGAGCTCAGCAAAGGCAAGTATGTCGAGATCGATGAGGAGGAACTCGAAGCCATCCAGCTCGAGGCCACGCACACCATCGACATCGACACCGTCGTTCCCAAGGACGAGATCGACCAGCGCTATCTCGACAGACCCTACTATATCGTGCCGGCCGGCGAGAAGATCGGCGAGGAGGCCTTTGCGGTCATCCGCGACGCGATGCAGGACAAGGACCGCGTCGCACTCGCCCGCATCGTCATGGCGCATCGCGAGCACGTCATCGCCATCGAAGCCTTTGACAAGGGCATGCTGGGGACCACGCTGCGTTACCCGTACGAGGTGCGCGCCTCCAAGGAGTATTTTTCCGACATCAAGACGCCGCGCGCGCCGCGCGACGCCGTCAAGCTCGCCGAGCACATCCTCGACGGCAAGGCGGGTCATTTCGCGCCCGAGCGCTTCAAGGACGAGTACGAGAACGCGCTCAAGGCACTGGTGCGGCGCAAGGCCAAGGGGCACACGATCGAGGCGCCGGAGGAGCAGCCGCAGCCGAGCAACGTCATCAACCTGATGGATGCGCTGCGTCAGAGCGTGAAGGGCGCGCGCCCGCGCGGCGCCGCCAAGAGCAGACGCCGGGCGCCGGCGCGGCGAAAGAAGGCGGCCTGAAGGTGCGCCGCCACGGGCGGCGGTGGCCTGGGCCCGCCGCCACACTAGAGACGACCAGGCGCGTTGGCGCGCGCCAAGTCATGCCGGTGCGGGTTGCACAATCGCATCACGCATGAGCACCTCGCGCCAAGCGCGCGCATGATCGATCAGGCCTGGCGGCCCATGTGGCATCCATCGAAACGATCGGTGATGCGGTCGGTGTCGGGGCCGGCCAGGATGCCGCTGGTCGGGTCGATCACGACGCGCTGCGCCGCGCGGACCACGGCCTGCGCCGCGGCCGCTCACGCATCGTTTCAAACTCACATCGGCCAAGAGCAGATCCTAATATTGGATTGCGTCGGTCCTACTACACCGGTGTTGTCGAAGCCACCACGACTGAATAATGTGAGAACGACGAGGGAGGTGATGCTGCAATCCGAAGACAAGGCAGACGCGCCGCAGGGCCGCGACGGCGCGCCCGGCGGCGTCGCCATACGCGGGCTCAGCGCGCGCCTCGTACAGATCTTGCCGAATCTCGTCCTCCTTGTTCTGGCGATCTGGCCCGCCGCGGTCCTGATCGGGTCCGTACGGCTGCCGGAATTCAACGTGAGTTTGCCCGGACTGCTGGTTGCCTTCAACGCGTTCGTGCTGGCCGCCCTTTTTCTCATTGCTTTGCAGGGACGAGCCCGCAAACTCAATCTGACGATTTCCGCCGTCGCCTGCTTCGCGGCATTCTGCGCCGGCGAGCTCGTGCTGAAATGGCAGCACAAGAGCATCCGCTCGATCGCGGAAACCTGGATCGTACGGCGAAATCCCCAAGCGGATAGCGCCGTCGCAGGGGTGGCCTTGCGCTCCACGCCGAGCCGCTTGGCGCCGGTGGACCGCAGGTCCGATGACGAAATGCTCAAGGTCCTTGTACATTATCGGCGCTATCCCGCAGCGATCGTCAACATCGCGCAACTCCTGCCCGCGCTCGAGGCCGGCGAACTGCCGCGATTCCTTCCATTGAGCGGCCTCTCCAACGCCGTGGTTTTCAGCTGCAACGAGGGAGACCAGCGACAGAACCCCGTGTACCGAACCGACCGTTTTGGCTTCAACAACGAAGACTGGGTATACCTCTGGGATCGCGAGAAGATCATGCTGGTAGGCGATTCTTTCGCCGCCGGTTCATGCGTTCATCAGGAGCAGTCGGTTCAGGGCGTGATGCGGCGCGCCGGCTTCGCCGCTTTTTCCACAGGCGTCGGCGGCATGGGGCCGCTGATGGAATTGGCCTCGCTCAGCGAATACGGCGGGCGAATGAAGCCGCGGTCGGTGTTCTGGCTGTACTTCGACGGAAATGACATCCACGATCTGCGCATCAGGGAATTGAAGAGCTCGTTCCTTCTGCAGTACTTGCGGGATGACTACAGCCAAGGGCTGATCGATCGCCAAGGCGAGACCGATCAGTACTGGGACGACTTTGCCGCGGACAACTGGCGGAAGATGAAGGCCATACAGGAAAAAGTGATCAAGCAGACTTGGACGATCTCACCGGAGAGCACGCGCGCCAATTTGGAAGTCGTACGGCGCGACCTTGCTTTACCCGATCTGGACTCGCTGAACGCCGATGCAGATGTAGTCCACATTTTCAAGGCGATCCTGGCCACGGCGGAACGCCGCGTTCGCGCCTGGGGGGGAGAACTGTATTTCGTCATGATTCCCAACAAGGACGACTATCACGGGAGAATTCCGCCGTATCGACGCGCCGTGTTGGATGCCGTTCAGGAACTCGGCATCCCAATTGTAGATGTGGATCGTCCCCTGCGCGAGTCGGGCGATCCGCTTCAGTTCTATCCGCTGCGAAACGCGTATGGCCACTTCAATCCCGAGGGCTACCGGGTGGTCGCCTTCGACATGATCCAGAATCTGATCACGCAACGGCAGAAGAGCGGTAAGCCGATCGCCCTCGAAGAGCTCGATCCGGAATACCGCAAGTTGGCACGGATCAACGCGGAATTGGCGGCGCTCCGCCGGCTCAATCCACGAGCCTCGATCGACTTGCTGCTGCAGTCCGCAAAAGGTCGTCCGGTACAAACCGATCGGGTCGACTATCACCACTACGCCACTGTCACGAACGTGCTCGAGGACGATGGACGAGCAACGGACAAATCCGGCACAACGATGCTCGGCTCTACCTTCCAGACGAAGCAGCACGGCAATTCGCTCCGCGTACACGCCAGGATCAACGTCCTTTCCGAAACCAACAACCGTGCTGTCTTGGCCTTGTACATGGATGCCGACGTTGCGCCTCGAGCGATTGCCCGCCAAGCGCTCGCCGCGAACGTTCCGGGGGTGGTCGAGCTGGACTATCGCATGCTGCTTACGGACGTCAGCCCCCATTCGGTGACAATCCGGATCGGTCCGGCGCAGGAGGGTCGGATCTTCATCAACGGCAGTGCCAACGGGCCTGCCGAGCAGGGTTCCGACAGTTTCATCGAGACCGCCGAAATCAGCCTGTTCGAAGAGTGACGGCGCGGCACGGCCACCGGCCGATCTGGGGACCCATGTTTCCGGCTCCGGTCGCGTGGCAATAAGGTCAAGAAGCGGCGGCCGGAAAATGCCGCCGATCGCGCCGGGCGGCGCTATATGATCAGGTCCGGCTCGGGGCTTATCGGGCCGAGGTTGCACAGTCGGGGGACGTCTTGCTTGATCTGTATCGCTTCGTGCTCGCGGTTTTCGTCGTCCAGGCGCATATCCCGTGGAGCGGCGCGTCCGGCCCGCTGTCGCAGCACGCGGTTTTTTCGTTCTACGTGCTCAGCGGCTTCCTCATGACCCTCATCCTCAACGAGACCTACGGTTTCGGCCGCGGCAATTTCGCCCGCTTCTGGGCCAACCGGTTTCTTCGCCTTTATCCGGCCTATGCGGTCGTCGTCGCGATCACACTGCTGCACATCCTGCTCGTTTCACCGCTGACGCAGCTCTATGGCCTCATCGTGCTGCCGCACAATTTGCGTGACTGGGTTGCGAACCTGTCCATGTTCGGCATCGCCGGGTTCACGACCGCCCAGCTGTCGACGGCCATTTTCATTCCCAATGCCTGGTCGCTGAGCGTGGAACTGTTCTGCTACGTGCTGCTGTCGCTCTATTTCGCCCGCACGCGGCAGCGCGCGCTGGCACTGCTTCTCGTCGGCATCGTCGTCACCGCCGCCGAGGTCGTCCGCGCGACCGTACAGGCGTTGCCCGATTACGACTTCCAGAATCACTATGGCGTGCTGCAGGCCGGCATCATTCCATTTGCCGCCGGCTGCCTCGCCTATTTTTACCGCGGTTCGCCGTTCATGCGCTTTTCCGTCGCCGGCTTCGCCGCGCTGCTGCTGCTGTGGGTGGCCAACTGCGCCCTGGCACACGTCTTCGACTTCCATCGCTTCGTATCCGGCCTCTACGTCGCCGCCGTGATCAACGTCTTTCTCGTGGGCATGATGTTCGCCCGCGACGCCGCGCACGTGAAGCACCCGTTGACGCGGACGCTCGGGGGCATCGCCTATCCGATCTTCGTCTCGCACATCCTGGTCGGCACCCTGGTGTTTCGCTATCTGGGTTTCTCGCGCGGCGGCATCGACCTGCTGGCCACGACGCTGGTGGCGACGATCGCCTTTTCGCTGGCCGTGCACTTCGGCATCGAACGCAGGGTCGAGAGCCTGCGCGCCGCGATCAAACAGCTGCAATGGCGGGCATGGTGGCCGCGCTCGCGTCGCGTTGAGGCGTTGCCGGGGCCGGTGCAGACCGGCTGACGGCGGCGTGGCCCGCCATGGTCGGCCAGACGACAGACGCGCGTCAAAAAGTTTTCCTATGTTTCGGAAAGTCCTGTTTTGGCGGGCGTCGCGGAGCGGCGCCCGCGGAGGATCCGCCGATGCCGGGCGATCCGGAAGAATGCCGCGCTCATGCGCGTCGCTGCGCCGAACTGGCGGCCAGCGCAAAGACTCCGCAGTTGCGCAAGACATTGACCGATCTGTCGCGATCGTGGGCGCATTTGGCGGCGCAGCTCGAGGCAACCGAGGCGCTGCTGCACCACTATGGCCAGCCGCCCGACCAGAAGGACGAGGCGTCGCACTGGCCCTTCGGCTGAGCGGCGCACGGCCCAAGCCGCCCCGGCCGCGCCGCCTGGCGCGCGCCGCCCGCATGCTTGCCGCCAGAAAACTTTCGGCTGTGCGCCGTTAGCCGGATGTATTGTGGTCGGTCCGCGGCCCGCGGCGTCACCCCGGCCGCCGCATCAGCTCGGGCAGCCGGGCAATTCCCGCCGCGATCCGGCGGGCTTCGTCGTCGGTCAGCGCCCGGCCGTCGAAATGCCGGCGAAAGCCCTCGACAAAATACACGTAGGCCACCGTAATGCCGTCGGCCGTGTCGACGCAGTAGCCGCCGGCGGTCCGGCGCACGCGCCACGGCGGAGGAAAGCGGCGGATTCCGTCCATGCGGCATTTTGAGAACAAAACAAGAACTGGCGCAACCAACCGCAACGTGTTGTTGCCGCAGCGTCGTCCTTTACGATTTGTCAAACCGTTGTCCGTAATCTTACGGACATGAAGCTGATGATCGCCGTCTTCGTCATCGTCACGCTGATCATCCTCGACCAGACGCGCTACCACGGCCACTACCTCGACCAGGTTGCGCGCGCTGTGGCCTGGGTGATCGGCTGACCGTCCCGACCGCGCGGATGGCGCGCCAGCCCCCTCGCCGGCTGGCGGCGCGTGTCATCACGCCTGACGGTGCCGCCTCAGCCACGCGTCGAGCGACCAGGCGCCGGCGCCGTTGGCCGCCAGCACGATGAAGCCTCCGGCGATCGCCAGGTTCTTCCAGAAGTGATGCTGCTGGTTGGTGTCGGCGAAGTCGGCATGGAAGAAGGTTGCGGTCAGCACCGCGAAACCGGCGAGCGCCAGCGCCGCCCACCGCGTCTGCCAGCCGACGATGACCAGGACCGGCGCCGCGATCTCCACCGCGATGGCGAGCGGCAGCAGCGCGCCCGGAACGTCGAACTCCTCCATATAGGCGACCACGCTGTCGTAGCCGCGAATCTTGGCGAGAGCCTCCGGCAGGAAGATCGCGACCAGGAGCACCCGCCCCACCAGGCTCATGGCGGCCGCCAGCGTGTCTCGGTTCATGGCTCGTCGCCCGCGACAATGATGCGACGGCAGCATAGGCACAAACGCCGATCGTCGCCACGCCAGCCGGATGGCGCGCCGGTGATGACGCGTTCGTCCGCCGCCCCCGCGCGCCCGTGGCTGCGCCACAGATGTGGCGCCCGCCTTGCAGCGGGATCGCCGCGGCCTCACATGACGTGACGTCCGACGCAAGAACTGGAGACCGGCCATGGATCAGATCGCGGCCTGGTTCGATCGGCACGACGTCACCTATGTGACATTGCTCCTGACGGCCGCCCTGGTGATCGGGGCCGCCATCGTCATTCCGCTGCTGCGGCGGCTGGTGCAGGCCTGGCTGCGGCGGCTCGAAGGGACGCTGCACCTGTCCTACGGCACCACGACGACCATCGCGCGTGCGGTGTCAGGCACCCTGTGGCTGATCGTTGCGCTCCTGGTGCTCGATACGTGGGGCGTCAGCGTCGGCGGTGTGTGGACCTTGCTGGTGAGCGCGGCCGCCCTGATCGGCGTCGGCTTCCTGGCGACCTGGACCATGGTCAGCAATGTCACGGCGAGCCTGTTCATCGCGATCTGGCGCCCGTTCCACCTCGGCGACACGGTGGAGATCCTTCCCGAAAAGCTGGCCGGCCGCGTGGTCCACCGCAACCTGATGTTCGTGGTCCTGCGCGAGGACGACGGCGCGGCGCTGCAGATTCCCAACAACCTGTTCTTCCAGAAGGTGTTCAGGGTGACGGACGGGAGCAATCGCCCGCTGTTCGAAACGCTGGAATCGCACAGCGGCGTCGGCCGCCGGGAGGACGCCGTGCCGGTCGGCAAGCGTTGACGCGAGGCGTCAGCGCCGCGGCGTCAGCGCGCGCCGCCGGCGCGGCCACAGGCGCGGCCGAGCTCCGCCATGTGGGTGGCGGCCGCCAGCCGGCGGCTGCGCAAAAAAGCCTCGAATTCGCTGGCCGGCAGCGGCCGCGCGTAGAAGAAGCCCTGCGCCTCCGCGCACTGCTCGCGCCGCAGGAACTCGGCTTGCGCCTCGGTCTCCACGCCTTCCGCGATCACCTCGATGCCGAGATTGCGCGCCATGGTGATGAGCGAGCGCACGATGGCCGCGTCCTCGGCGTCGGCGGCGATGTCGGCGACGAAATGGCGGTCGATCTTGATGCGGGTGAGCGGAAAGCGGGTGAGGCAGTTCAGCGAGGCATAGCCGGTGCCGAAATCGTCGAGCGCCAGCCGCACGCCGCGGTCGTGCAGGTGGCGGATCGGCACGATCGCCTCTTCGTGGTTGAGCGCGACGTTCTCGGTGATTTCCAGTTCGAGCGCTTCCGCCGCCAGGCCGCTGTGACCAAGCGCGTCCTCGACCGCCGCGATCAGCGCGTCGTCGCCGAGCTGCGGCGGAAACAGGTTGACGCCCATGCGGACGAGCGGCAGCCCCATGGCGCGCCAGCGCGCCGCGTGCTCGCAGGCGCTGCGGATGATCCAGCGGCCGACCTCGCTGGCGATCGGGCTCTGCGCCAGCGGCTCGATGAACGCCGCCGGGCTGAGCAGCCCGCGCGATGGATGACGCCAGCGCAGCAGTGCTTCGGCGCCGGTCACGGTGTCGTCGGCGAGGCGGACCTGCGGCTGGAAGAAGAGCTCGAACTCCTTGTCGTCGAAGGCGTGCCGCAGCTCCACCGCGAGACCGCGTCGCGCCTGCGCCTGCGCGCGCAGCACCGGCATGAAGAAGCGATGCACGCGGCCGCCGCTCGACTTCGCGTCGTAGAGCGCGAGGTCGGCGTTGGCGATCAGTTCATCCACGGTGGTGCCGTGCGTGGGAGCTATGGCGATGCCGGCGCTGCCCGCCAGGTGAACGACGTGGTCGTTGATGTCAAACGGCTCGGCCAGCCGGCGCAGCATGGCGTCGACGATCTCCGCCATGGTCCGCGGGTCGCCGCAGTTGGGCACGATCACCACGAACTCGTCGCCACCGAGCCGGCACACCTGGCCGCGGCCGGCGAGCACATCGGTCAGGCGCTGGCCGACCTCGATCAGCAGGTGGTCGCCCACCGAATGGCCGAGCGTGTCGTTCACGTCCTTGAACCCGTCGAGATCGAACAGCGCGATGGCTGCCGGCGTGTCGCCGTTGCCGGCGGCCAGCAGCCTGCCGAGCTGCCGGTTGAGCGTCAGGCGATTGGGCAGGCCGGTGAGCTGGTCGTAATGCGCCAAGCGCTCGAGCTGCTCCTCGGCCCGTTTGCGCAGCGTGATGTCCTCATAGGCCCAGGCCACGCCGCACACCGTTCCGTCGGGATCGTGCATCGGCGCCGCCGCCAGCTTGACTTCGACCAGCGAGCCGTCCTTGCGCCTGCGCTTGAGGTGCACGTCGCGCACCGTCTCGCCGTTGAAGGCGCGGTCGAACATTGCCTGCGATTCCGCCTTGCCTTCCGACGGCACCAGCCGGGTGTGCTGGCCCAGCATCTCCTCGGCGGCGTAGCCGAAGATCTGCTCGGCGGCGCGGTTCCACAGCACGATGCGGCGATCGCCGTCGGAGCACACGATCCCCACCGGCGACGCATCGATCACGGCCGCCAGCGTCTCGTTGGCCTGCCGCTGCAGCGCCTCGAGCCGCGCGCGGGTGAGCGCCTCGGTGGCGGCCGCCTCGCGGGCGGAGTCGAGCTCGCGGTGGCGCTCCTCCAGCGACGCCGCCATGGCGTTGAACGATGTAGCGAGCGCGCCCACTTCGTCGGCCGTGGCCACCGCCGTACGGTGCGACAGGTCGCCGGCGGCCAGCGCCGAGGCGTCGGTGCGCAGCTGGCGCAGCGGCGTGATGATGCGGCCGGACAGCATCCACGCCAGCCCGAGCGCCGTGAGCAGCGTGGCCAGGCTGGCGGCCGCGCTCCACACCAGGCGCGACACGACCTTGCCGAAGGCGATGCCGGCCGGCAGCCCGACCGAGACGCGCCACGGCGCCCAGCGCGCGGTGGCCGAGGCGGTGATGCGCTCGACGTCGTCGGGCCAGCGCACCGCCTCGATCGCCTCCCCGGCCGCAAGATGGCGGGCGAAGGTCTCGTCGTTGAGCACCTTGCGGCCAAGCCAGCGCCCACTGTCCTCGCTGCGCGCGATCACGATGCCATTTTCGTTGACCACCTGGATGACGCCGCCGGGCGGCAGCTCGCGCACGCGCAATACATCCTGGAACCGCTCGAGCGCGATGCTCACCAGCAGAACGGCGCGCACCGTTCCGGTGCGATCCTCCACCGGCCGCGCGATGGCGATGAGCCATTGCCGCACGACATGTCCCAGGAACGGATCGCTGACCACCAGGCGCTCACCCGCCAGCACGCGATGGAAATACTCGCGGTCGCCGGCGCGCAGACGCACGCTGCCGCGATCGCGCGACGTCCCAATGAGCAGCCCGTCGGGGGCCAGCACCATCACGCTGTTGACATAGGCGGGCAGCTCCGTGCGCACCCGGCGCAGCATGGCGTCGTTGGCGCCCACGTCGGCCGGATCGGTGGAGACGGCGCGGCTCAGGCCGGCCATCAGGCTTTCGAAATTGCCCAGCTGATCGTCGACCTGCGCCGCCACCAGGCGCGCGTCCATCAGGGCAGCCCGGGTTGCCTGGGCCTGGTCGGTCCGCCATTGCAGCCACAGGCCCCCGCCGACGAGCACCGCAAACGGCACCACGGTGGCGATCACCAGGGCCATCAGGCGAGCGCGGATGCCGCTAAGCATGATCGGGATCGTCCTTCGACCGGGCACGATGACCTGTAAGGGCGGCCGCCCACGCGCCGCTCGACACGTCGGCGCGATCGGTTCTATTTCCCCCAAGGTTTAGAAGTTCTGTCCGCAGAATCGACATTTCTGGTTAAGTTTAATGTGGTTTGAATCGCGATCGGGAGCGGCCGCAGGGACCGGTTGCGCGCCGGCAAGCCTTCCGGGAGAATTTCCGGGCGTCGGGCTCGCACGCCTCGCGGCCCTGCGCTGTGCGCGTGCACGTCATGCGGTTGCCGGCGGGGTTTGGGGTGAACTCAGCCGGGCCAGCACGCGTTTGTGAACCGTTGGGGACAAGACCTTCCATAGTGGGAACGTATCGTGGTGCGTAGGATGTCGCCGCTCACGGCGCGCCAATTTCGCAAGTCCGTGAACCCGTGGGTCGACATCGCGTCCAAGGCCGGGAGACGCCAGTGGGAGGCGCTCTCGCAACGCCCATGTGGACTTGGGGTACAGGAGGGATTCAATGGCACTCGCCCTCGCCGGAGCACTTCGATATTTCGCGCGCGGGACGGAAGCTGTCCCGACGATGCATCAGGCGTTCGAGCGCGCGCCGCAAGCGCGCGACGAGTCCAGGCCGTCGCGGGTCGAAGTCCGCCGCGTCACCGCCCTGTCCGACGCCGAATTCCGTGAAGCGGTCGCGCTGCTGGTCGAGGCATTCGACGGCAGCACGCTCTTCCAGCTGGCTTTTCCCGAGCCGGCGACGCGCCGCAGGCTGGTCGACCTGCTGTTCACCGCGGCGCTGAAGGATGCGCTGCACTTCGGCCAGGTGGAGCTCGCCTACAACGGCCACATCGCCGGCGTGTTCATCTGGTATCCCCCGGGGCTCTACCCGCTGTCGGCGCTGCGCACGCTGCGGGTGCTGCCGGAATATCTGCGCATGCTGTGGGCCGCCCCGCTCGGCATCGCCAAGCTGGCGCGCGCCAACATGACGCTCAACCGGGTTCGCCCCCAGGTGCCGCATTGTCACGGCTACTTCCTGGGCGGCCGGCCGGGCGAGCAGGTCGGCAATTCGCTCGCCCGCCGCGTGCTGCAGATCGCCGATGAGGTCGGCCACCCGATCTACCTGGAGACCCAGGAGCCGCGCGTCGTCAACCTCTATACGCGTCTCGGCTTCCGCATGCTGGAGAACGGCATCGAAACCGTGCCGGGCGGACCATTGACCTGGACCATGTGGCGCGAGCCGCGACAGGCGAACACCACCACGCGCGCGGCGTGAGCGGCAGCCGTCGCAGGCGGTCCGCCGCGCACCCATGCCATCACGACGCGACGCCCGCCTGCCGCCGGCCGCCGGGGCCGGACAAGTGCCCACAATCGTGGGCCGCCGCGCGTGGCTGCCGCCCAACAAGTAGAAGTTGTCCCCGATTAAATACTCCTCCAGGTTCGTCCGTCAAGCGAAACGCATAGCCCGGTCCTATGTGGGCGCGGCGCGCCGGGCACCGGACGGCCCGGCAGGCGAACTTTTCCGAACATCGGCCTCTGGTCGCATCCCCGATCCGCACCCGATTGCCGTGTGGGCACACGCGTTCCGGCGCGCTCCTTCATTCCATGCTCAAATCTTGATCAGCCCTGCCGCTGCGCCAAGCTCCCGTCCGCCCTCGACGCGCACTGATCCGCGAACAGGTCGCGATCATTTTCTCAACATCGATACAAAATCGCGGAAAACTCTCGGATCAGTTGTGACGTATCGGCCATAACGGATTGCACTGCATGTACCGCGCGTCGCACCTGTGTCGTCCCAAAATGGAACGCGGCCCACGCTGTGGATCCATGAGCACAGTGTTCATCGAAATGTGATGGCCGCAATCATTGCACGTTGTGGAATCCGCGAATGCATCATTTAATATCACACCGCGCTTGGCCCTCATGGACGAACGCGATTCGGAACGGTTCTAAATTTTCACAGGGCGCGGGCGCTGATACGACATCCGGGAATGCCGGTTGCAGAGACGAGGAGGAGTACATGCCGACCAAGAAGCCCAAGCCGACCGACGTGTTGGTGGGCCAACGCGTGCGGATGGCGCGGCTGATGGCGAACATGAGCCAGACCGAGCTGGGCGAGCATATCGGCATCACCTTCCAGCAGGTGCAGAAGTACGAGAAGGGCGGCAACCGCATCAGCTCGTCGCGGCTGGCGCAGATCAGCGAGGTTCTCGGCAAACCGGTGTCGTGGTTCTTCAACGAGGGACGCGCCAGCCCGCGCGCCAAGACGAGCGGTGCCGCCGACGTGCTGCAGAAGATGCTGACGATCCGCGGCGGCGTGGCGCTGGCCGAGGCCTTCACCCGCATCCGCAGCGCGGCGCTGCGCCGTCATATCATCGATCTGGCCAAGTCGATCGCCGACGAGACCCGGGGCGCGCGCAGCCGGATGGCGTGAGCCGCAACGGCGCACCGACGACGCCGCGCTGGCCGCAATCGCGGCGCACGCGCACGTCCTGAACGCTGCACGATGGCGTGGCGCCGTCGCCAGCTCGGCTGCTGCGCGGCAGCCGCGGCAGGCCAGTCGCGTGCCGGGCCGCGCCGGCCGCCAAAAATCCTTTCCGCGACACCGGCAGACTCCGCCGCCGCGTCCGTGCTATCGGAGCGGCCAGCGAGGAGCGAGTACATATCAATGACCACTGCCGCAGGCCCGACGGGCGCCGACGCCAATCGCGCGCGCTATCTCGATCTGATGGAAAAATGCCTGACCAACGTCATCTACGGCGATCCGCCCATGCGGCCGAAATGGACGCATATCTTGCGCAAGCAGGAGTTCTCGCTCGCGGCGCGCGAATCCGGCAAGGACTGGCCGAGCCAGGCCCACACCATGATCGGGCTCAAGCGTCTGCACTCGTTGCGCCAGCAGGTGGAAACCACGCTCAAGGAGAAAATCCCCGGCGATTACATAGAGACCGGGGTCTGGCGCGGCGGCGCCTGCATCATGATGCGCGCGGTGCTCGCCGCCTACGGGGTGACCGACCGCATCGTCTACGTCGCCGACTCGTTTGCCGGTGTGCCACCGCCCGACCGCGTGCGCTACCCGGCCGATCGCGGCCGCAATTTCTACAAATACAAGCAGCTGGCGGTGCCGCTCGACGAGGTGCAGGCCAACTTCGCGGCCTATGGCCTGCTCGACGAGCAGGTGCGCTTCGTCAAAGGCTGGTTCAGCCAGACGCTGCCCGGGCTCGCGGCGCAGCGTCTTGCCATCGTCCGGCTCGACGGCGATCTCTATGAATCGACCATTGACGCGCTCAACGCGCTCTACCCGAAACTGTCGCCCGGCGGTTTCGTCGTGGTCGACGACTATGCCCTGCGGTCGAGCCGCACCGCCGTGCACGACTATCTCGACCGCCACGGCGAGAAGGTGACGCTCGAGCGCATCGACGACTACAGTGTCTGGTGGCAGAAGGCGCGGTAGGCTCAAGGCCAGCCGCGAACCCGGCGCGCTCCTTCTCCCCACCGCGGAGAGGGTTGGGTGCTGGGTCAACTCCCCTCACTCGACTTGCTTCGCTACGCTCGCAAGTCGACCTCTCCCCACTGAGCGAGAGGTGGAGCAAGCGGCGCCGCCTTGCCTGATAAGAAAACGCTTACGCCGCCGCCCGCACGTCGACCGGCGGCTCGCCCGCGCGCAGCCAATCGCGCGCGGCGCGCTGCGCCGCGGCGATGTCGTCCTCCGACATCTCGGCGGCGATCTCGCGGCGCAGCCGGATTGCCTCCGTACTGCCCTTGAGCGCCGCGATGTTGAACCACTTGTGCGCTGTGACAAAGTCGACGGCCACCGACTGTCCGGTCGCGTACTTCATGCCGAGCTCGAAGAACGCGTCAGCGCCGTTGCTGCCGAGCACCGCGCTGTGCTGGTCGGCGGTCTTTTTCCAAAAACAAAAAGCCATGGCGGTCTCCCCTGTTCGCGATCGCCCCCAATCGCGCGTCCCCGGCTCGCGTGTTTTCTTCCCGCGAGCCGCGCGGATCATCGGCCAGGAATTTTGAACGGGGATTTAAGTGAAGCGATGAATCGAACGTGAAGGCGAAAATCCGCGCGACCCTTGCGCCGCCCGCCATGACCTTGGGATGTCGAAGTTTTTACGCGCTGCGCAACCATTCGGAAACCGTTGTCCTTGGGGCAATGATAACCATCGCGGCGATCGGCTGGCGGTCTCGCCTCACCGTGCCCGCTGATTGAACAGGACAGCGCGCACCTGCGGGTCGCGCATGTCGACCCGGCTCGCCTCCTCGATCCAGATGTGCATGCCGCGGTGGACCGCCGGGCGCGCCCGCACGGCATCGAGCCAGCGCTTGACGTGCGGGAACTGGCTAGGATCCTGGCCCTGGCGCTCCCAGCGCGAGGCCCAGCCGACGCAAGCCATGTCGGCGATGGTGTAGGCGTCGCCGGCCAGGTACGGATGCTCGGCGAGGCGCCGGTTCATCACGCCGTAGAGGCGATTGCATTCGTCGGTGAAGCGCGCCACCGCATAGCGCATGGGTTCGGGGGCGTAGAGGCGGAAGTGGTGCGTCTGGCCGGCGATCGGACCGAGATTGCCGACCTGCCAGGCGAGCCACTCGTCGACCGCGACGCGGGCGCGCTCGTCCGCCGGATAGAATTGTCCGGTCTTGCGGCCGAGATACTGCAGGATGGCGCCCGACTCGAACACCGAGATCGGTTGTCCGCCCGGCCCCGCGGGGTCGACGATCGCCGGCATGCGGTTGTTGGGAGAGATCGCCAGAAATTCCGGACGGAACTGCTCTCCCTTGGCGATGTTGACCGGGATCACGCGGTAGGGCAGCCCGCATTCCTCGAGCATGATCGAGATCTTCCAGCCGTTTGGCGTCGGCCAGAAATAGAGATCGATCGGCTGGTCCTGGACAGGCGCCATGGCGGGCTCCGCCGGCAGCGTAACCCGGATGCAACGGCGGCGAAATCCGGGCTTGCCGCGCGAGCGGGCCGGCGCGGTGTCAGGTTTGCGACATGGGGGGGTGCTCGATGGCGCCGAAAGCGGCTCGGCGGCTTATCGAGGGCGTCGGCGAGATGATCGAGGACGATGCCGTCAGCTCAGGGAGTACTGGCACCGTACGGCGTCTGCCGCTCTTCGCTGGACTTCCCACCTCCCGACTTCTGCCTGTTGACGCCAAACCTCGGGGACGACATCAGCGGGACAAAAACCGGTTCGCACGTGGATCCTGCGGAGAGTGACCTCGATTTCGCCGACGCCCTCCTTCGTCGACCTGAACCGGCGAGGCAGAAGCGGCGCACCGCTCCGCGACCTCGCCGATTATGCGAACCGTCTTCGCCTAGCGAAGAGGCTCGCGCCGACGAGGCGTTACTTCTTCGCCTTCTTACGCCGCTTCGCGGTCTTGCGCGCGGTCTTCTTCGCAGCGGACTTCGTCTTCGACTTTGCTTTCTTCGCCATTCTGCCCTCCTAGCCATGATGAGACTGGCGATGCCGTGCAGTCGCGAATCGAGCTGCACTGCACGCTGATTACTACAGCACAACAAAAAAAAAGCGAATCTTGCGGGCGACGAAGAGCCGCGAGCGACGCCGCGTCAAGCAGCGAGCGCGTGTGTCGTGCGCGATCGCGCGGCGCGCCGCGGGTCGTCGTTGCGATTGCTGCGCCGAATTCAACGATGTTGCAGAAACCTGCATGAGACAGGGATTTCTCGCACGTCGCCGAACGATCGCGAAGCACCGCGCGCATGCTCTTTGCGGTCTTTCATCTCGCCTCGCAAGCCGTCTGCGCAACGCGTCCGGCCTGTTGAAAAAAACTTCGCGGAAAACCGGCGTCGACGGCGCTCGTGAGGCCGGAATCGGTTTCACTCGCCCGAATCGCTGCGAGTGATTCGCATCTCGGCGCCGACGCGAGCACGTGCGCGAAGGCATTGGTGGGCGCCTGCGAGGCGTGAATCTGTCCCGAAATGGGACGCGGCACGTCGCGCGAGCGCATCGGCAGGCGCGGCGCAGATGCGGTGCGACATCCGCGCCAGCACCGTGGCGCGCCGCAAGATGGCGGCACGGCACCAGATCGCGCCGGGCGGCGCCGTCGACATCCGTGGCATGCCAAGCGATTGCACCCGTTGGCGACGCCGCAGCACCGTCCGTCGCGAAATTTTCGCGTCGGATAAGGTTGAAGAAACGTTCGGACGGTCAGACGCCGAGCTTCTGCTTGAGCAGTGCGTTCACTGCGGCCGGGTTGGCCTTGCCGCCGGATGCCTTCATCACCTGGCCGACGAACCAGCCGATCGCCTTCGGATTGGATTTGGCGTCGGCCACCTTGTCCGGATTGGCCGCAATGATGCCGTCGACGATCTTCTCGATGGCGCCCACGTCGGTGACCTGCTTGAGCCCGCGCGCTTCGACGATCGCGCGCGGGTCGCCTCCCTCGCTCCACACGATCTCGAACAGGTCCTTGGCGATCTTGCCCGAGATCGTCCCCTCCTGGATCAGGTCGAGGATGGCACCGAGCTGCACGGCCGAAACCGGCGAGGCAGCGATGTCCTTGCCCTCGCGGTTGAGGCGGCCCGCCAGCTCGTTGATCACCCAATTGGCCGCGCTCTTGGCGTCGCGCCCGCGGCCCACTGCTTCGAAGAAGTCGGCGGTCTCGCGCTCGGCCACCAGCACGCCGGCGTCATAGGCGGAGAGGCCGTAATCGCCCATGAATCGCGCCTTCTTGTCGTCCGGCAGCTCGGGCAACGCACGCTCGAGCTCTGCCACCTCCTCGGCCGTCAGCTCCAGCGGCAGCAGGTCGGGGTCTGGGAAGTAGCGGTAGTCGTGCGCCTCCTCCTTGTTGCGCATGGAGCGCGTCTCGCCCTTGTTGGGATCGAACAGGCGCGTCTCCTGCTCGATCGCGCCGCCGTCCTCGCGGATGCCGATCTGCCGCCGCGCCTCGTACTCGATCGCCTGGCCGATGAAGCGGATGGAGTTGACGTTCTTGATCTCGCAGCGGGTGCCGAGCGGCTCGTCCCGCCGCCTCACGGAGACATTGACGTCGGCGCGCAGGTTGCCCTTCTCCATGTCGCCGTCGCAGGTGCCGAGGTAACGCAGGATGGTGCGCAGCTTGGTGACGAAGGCCTTGGCCTCGTCGGCCGAGCGCAGGTCGGGCTTGGTCACGATCTCCATCAGCGCCACGCCGGAGCGGTTGAGGTCGACGAACGACATGCTCGGGTGCTGGTCGTGCAGGGATTTGCCGGCGTCCTGCTCCAGGTGCACCCGCTCGATGCCCACCTTGACGGTCTCGCCGTCCGGCATGTCGACCAGCACCTCGCCCTCGCCGACCACCGGCGACTTGTACTGGCTGATCTGATAACCCTGCGGCAGGTCGGGATAGAAGTAGTTCTTGCGGTCGAACACCGACTTCAGATTGATCTTTGCCTTGAGCCCGAGGCCGGTGCGCACCGCTTGGCGCACGCACTCGGCGTTGATCACCGGCAACATGCCGGGCATGGCGGCGTCCACCAGCGACACGTGCGAATTCGGCGCCCCGCCGAACTCGGTCGAGGCGCCTGAGAACAGCTTTGAGCGCGAGGTCACCTGGGCATGGACCTCCATGCCGATGACAACCTCCCAGTCGCCGGTGGCGCCGCTGATGAGCTTCGATCGGTCCGCCATGGCGGCCGCTCTATCGCCGATCTCGGCGGCCGGCAAGGGAGTGGGCGCGCAGGGCGACGCCGCGTACGGCCAATCCCTCTCCTGAAAGGAGGCAGCGGGATCGCAGGGATGACGCGGCTCGCAGCAGGCCCTAGTTCTTCACGGCAGCCGTGTCGCCAAAATCCTGCAGAACGGCACCGTTATAGGCGCGGGCGATCATGGCGTCGCCGGCCGCGGCGGCCTCGCCGACCCCGTCCTGCAGCATGCAGATCGACTTCAGGCTGGGGCCGCTGGCGAGGACATCGACCACGCCAGCCTCGCCGCGATCGGACGTCCCGCCACGGGCGGCCTGCGAGGCCCGGCACGCGGTCGGCCGCTCGCAGTCGTTGGCGACGCCGCCAGTGGCAGCCAGGACGGCGCTGCGCGCCAGCTGCGCATGCTCAGGCGCGGCATAGAGATAGAGGCCGAAGACGCCGGCCAGCACGGCGGCCGACCGCGTTATTCGCGCGATGGATGTCAGCATGGGTGTCTCCTGTGGTTCGCCGAGTGGCTGGACACCCGTTAGACGTTGGCAGCATTGCGTCGGGGTATTGTGCAGCCGCCGATTTGGTATCGTTGGTATCGCGCCAGACGGCTGCCCCTCGACAGCGGGCAAACCGGCGGGAGACGATACAGACGATACAAATCGGGGCCCGGCGCGCTATAGCGACGAAATATGGGGCAGGTGACAATGCGCCCCCGGAGGCGCCAATGACAGCAACCGGCTCCGCGCCCCCTCGCCGTCGCGCGCGGCACGCCCGCCCGGCCCGGCCGCGCCGCGCCGCGCGCCGCAAGTCCTTGGACACGCATGCCATCGAGCACGAGCGCAACGCGCGAGTGCTCGAATCGATGAATGCCAGTACCTATGACTGGGACCTGGAGGCTGGCACCATCTGGTTCGCGCCGGACCTGTGGGCGGTCCTCGGCCTCTCGCCCGAGGAGCTGCGGACGCCGGAAGACTGGACCGACCGCATGCACCCGGAGGACCGGCCGCGCTACCGCCGGGCCCTCATCGCCCACCTGAAGGGCGCGACGCCGCGGTTCGAATGCGAGATGCGCTACCGCACCCGCGCCGGCGAGTGGCGCTGGGCGCGCCAGCACGGCATCGCGTTGCGCGGCCCGGGCGGCCGCGCCCGCCGGCTGGTCGGCGCCACTGGCGACATCACCGACCGCAAGCAGGACCTGACCGCCGCCCGGCAAGCCGCCGAAGC
>DATFWC010000021.1:0-12283 GCA_035259885.1 Xanthobacteraceae bacterium | reverse complement strand
GAACTTGATGCCGGATGGCGCGGCCGACGGATGGGCGTCGTCCGCGATCAGGTTGCGGCGCCGGATCTCCAGCGGGTCCATGCCGATCCTGGCGGCGGCGAGCTCGACCAGCCCTTCGGTCACCGCCGTGGCGATGGGATGGCCGACGGCGCGGTACTGGCACATGACGTTCTTGTTCTGGAACACCACGCGGGCGCGCGCCCGATAGTTCGGGCAGGTGTAGGGGCCGCCGGTGAGATTGACGATCTGGTTGGCCTCGATGCCGCTGGTGCGCGGATAGACCGAGTAGGGCCCGATGCCGGTGAGGTCGTCGATCTCCCAGGCCGTAATGGTGCCATCCCGTTTCACGCCGACCTTGGCCTTGATGCGGTGGTCGCGCGCGTGGATGTCGGTGACGAAGCTCTCCAGGCGATCGGCCACGAACTTCACTGGGCGCTTGAGAAGCTTTGACAGCGCCACCGTCGCCATCTCGTCGGCGTAGGTGTGCACCTTGATCCCGAATGAGCCGCCCACGTCCTTGGTGATCACCCGCACCTGGTGCTCGGCGATGTCCAGGTTCTTGGCGAACAGGTTCTGCATCATGTGCGGCGCCTGGGTGCCGTGATACACGGTGAGGCGCTGCTCGCCCGGATTCCAGTCGGCCACGATGGCGCGCGGCTCGTTGGTCACGCCGGTGTGGCGGCCGAAAACGAACGTGGTCTCGACCACGTCATCGGCCTCGGCAAAACCCTTGTCGGGATCGCCCGCCTCGTGCTTGCGCTCGAACGTGAGATTGTCGCCAAGGTCGGGATGGATGACCGGCGTGGAGGTATCGAGCGCGGTCTCGGCGTCGGTGACCGGCGCAAGCTCCTCGTAGTCGACCTCGACCAGTTCGGCCGCGTCCTCGGCCTGCGCCCGCGTCCTGGCCACGACGGCGCACACGGCTTCGCCTTGCCAGCACGCGCGCTCCACCGCGACAGGGTATTGCGGCGCCGACTTGATGCCCTTGAGGTGGGTCAACACGCCGACCCACGGCGTCATCACCTTGGCCAGTTCGGCGCCAGGCACGACCGCGATCACGCCCGGGGCTTTCTTCGCAGCTTCCGTGGCGATGTGCCGGATGCGTGCGTGCGCATGCGGCGAGCGCACGAAAGCAACGTGCACCATGCGCGGCAGCGTGACGTCGCTGACATATTGGCCACGGCCCTGCGTGAGTCGCGCCAGGTTCGGGCGTGGTACCGAGCGGCCGATATAGGAGTTGGGTCGATCCAGCGCCGACAGCGCGGGCGGCAGGTCGTCGACGATCTTCATGCGCTTCCTCTCAGTCGTTCCGGCCGAACGCGAAGCGTTAGGGCCGGAACCCATAACCTCCGGGTTAAATTTTGATCTCGGTGGTTATGGATTCCGGGCTCGCCGCTGCGCGGCGCCCCGGAACGACAAAAGAGGTTCATGCCTTGCCCCTCGCCCGCGCGACCGATTCCACGGCGTCCACGATGGCCTGGTAGCCGGTGCAGCGGCAGTAGTTGCCGGACAGGTGCTCGCGAATGGCGGCGCGGCTCGGCGCCGCGCCGCTCGCCAACAGCTCCTGGGCGGTGAGTAGCATGCCGGGCGTGCAGTAGCCGCACTGCAACGCATTGCGCTTGTGAAAAGCGTCCTGCAGGTCGGCGATCTCGCCGCTATCGGACACGCCCTCGATGGTTTCCACGCGCGCGCCGTCGCACTGGGCGGCCAGCGTGAGGCAGCCGCGCACGACCACGCCGTCGAGGCGCACCGTGCAGGCGCCGCACACGCCGTGCTCGCAGCCGACGTGGCTGCCGGTGAGGCCGAGGTCCTCGCGCAGGAAATCCACCAGCGTCTTGCGCGCCTCAACGGTCTCGCGCACCAGCTCGCCGTTCACCGTCACGGCGATGTCGACCACGGGCGCGCTCATGCGGACTGCTCCGTCAACTGTGCCGCCACTCGCCGGAGCAGCACGCCGGCAAGCTGGCGTTTGACGGCGGCGCTCGCCTGCACTTCGTCTTCGGGCGCGAGATCTTGTTCCAGCGCGGCGACCGCCGCGTCGAGGCCGGTGCCGATCAGCGCGGCTTCCGCCTGGCGGGCGCGCACCGCTGTCGCGCCGACACCGAAATAGGCCAGCCGCACGTCGCGCAGGCTGCGTCCTTCGGCCGTGGCGCTGGCCGCCAGCCCGACCAGGGCGTAGTCGCCGTGGCGGCGGGAGAATTCGGCAAAGCCGGTGCGGGTCGCCGGCGCGGCGGCCGGCACGCGAATGGCCGTGAGCACGTCGCCGGAGCCGAGCGCCGTATCGAACAGGCCTTTGAAGAAAGCGTCGGCCGCAACCGTGCGGCGGCCCTGGGCGCCGGCAATCTCCACCTCGCCGCCGAGCGCCAGCAGGCAGGCCGGCAGCTCCGCCGCCGGATCCGCCAGCGCGATCGAGCCGCCGACAGTGCCGCGGTTGCGGATGGCCGGATGCCCGATATGCGGCATGGCCCGGGCGATCAGCGGCGCCTCGCGCCCGATCACGTCGGAACGCTCGGCGGCGGCATGGCGCACCAGCGCGCCGATCTCGATGTAGCCGTTGCGGCGCGCGATGCAGTCGAGTCCGGCAACGCGGTTGATGTCCACCAGCAGGTCGGGCGCATCGAGCCGCATGTTGAGGGTGGCGATCAGGCTCTGGCCGCCGGCGAGCACCCGCGCCTGGCCGTCATGCCGGCCGAGCAGTTCGATCGCATGATCGAGCGAACGGGCCTTCGCATAGGCGAACGCCGCCGGTTTCACGCAACAATCCTCCCCACCTACTCGGCGTGCTCCCTCTCCCCTATGGAGAGAGGGTTGGGGTGAGGGGGCAGGTGACTATCAGCAGCTCACTAACCCCCTCACCCGGATCGCTTCGCGATCCCACCTCTCCCCGCTGGGGAGAGGTGGAGCAAGCTGCATCGCTTCGACGTAATCCGCTTGGCCGCCCTACTCCGCCGCCACGGCGGCCTGGGCGGCGCGATCGAGGGTGAAGTCGTAGTTGACGACGTAGAACGGGACGTCGACGGTCTCGCCGTTGGGCGCCTTGCTGCCGGCCGGCCGCTTCTCGAACTCGACGATCAGCGGCTCCTTCACGCCATAGACCACGTCGGTCTCGATATATTCATCGCCGCGCTGGAACAGGTGCGTCACCAGGCGATGATAGCCGGGCGCCGTCACGCAGAAATGGATGTGCGCCGGGCGCATGTGCGAGATGTCGGTGCGCTCCATCAGTTCGCCGACGGTACCGTCCATGGGGATCGTGTAGGCGATCGGCGCCACCGTGCGCACCACGAACGAGCCGTCGGGCTGGGCGCGGTAGAGGCCGCGCATCCACGGTTCCGTCACGTCGCGCTGCGCCTCGTAAAAACCTTCGCCGTCGGTCTGCCACAGATCGAGCACCGCGCCGCCGATCGGCTTTCCGTCCAGTCCCCGCACTTTTCCGACCACGAAGCACGGAATGCCGGGCGCGCCCTTGGCCATGTCGCCGCCGTGGTCCAGTTCGGGAGCGTCCGCCACGTGGAACGGCCCCTCGACCGTGGTCGGCGTGGCGCCCGTCGACAGGCGATGGTTGATGGCGTCGACGAGCATGCTCACACCGAGCACATCGGAGGCAAGGATGAATTCCTGTCGCTTGTCGGTGCACATCTTTCCGGTGCGGGTGAGCCAGTCGATGGCGGCGAACCATTCGGCCTCGGTTGGCTCCACCTCCCGCACGAAGGCGTGCAGGTGCTTTATGGCGGCCGTCATGATCCGGCGGAGGCGCGGATCCGGGATGTCGGTCCAGCGTTCGCGGACGACGTCGGTCAGGTTCTCTTCCGTCACGTAGGGCATAAGAATCCTCCCGCGGCTCATGTGGGGAGCCAGCATGGGCTGAATGTATCGGCGCGGGCCGGGAGCACGTCAATAGGCGCGGCCATGCGGCGAACGGAGGCACCCAAGGCTGGTGGTGGGCCGCGGAAGGTGGTAGCCGCCACGCCGGCGGCACAAGCCGCCATGGTGATCGCAAGGGAGACGCAGATGCCGGCCTACTGGGTTGCCCGGTCGAAGATCAACGATCCGGTCGAGTACAAGAAGTACACCGATCTGGTGCCCGGCATCATCGCAAAGTACGGCGGAAAGGTGCTGGCGCGCGGCGGGCGCTACCAGATCATGGAAGGGCCGGACAAATTCCACCGCTTCGTGGTGATCGAATTTCCCACCTTGGAACAGGGCGTGGCCTGCTTCACCTCGGCGGAATACAACCAGGCGGCGGCATTCCGGCGGGCCGGCGCCGGCGAGGTGGAGACCGTCATCGTCGAAGCCGGAGATGCGACCAAATAGGTCGCCAGGATGCGACGAAATAGGTAGGCGGCACAGGCTTTTCCGCCCCAATCTCCGCTGGCATGCCCACCGTGCTTCCGCCTATAAAGACCGCACAGCCCAGCCCACATCGGGAGGAAACACGATGCTTCATCGGCTGAAGCCACAAATCCCGTCGTTCAGCACCTTGGTTGCGGTAGCCGCCGTCGCAGCCGTAACGGCCGGCATGGCGCAGGCGCAAGCACCGTCCGGCGAACCGATCAAGATCGGCTACAGCATGGCCCTGACCGGTGGGCTTGCGCCCAATGGCAAGTCGGCGCTGCTGGCGCAAAAGATCTGGGAGGAGGACGTCAACGCGAAGGGTGGGCTGCTCGGCCGGCCGGTAAAGCTCGTCTACTACGACGACCAGAGCAATCCGTCGACTGTTCCCGGCATCTACACGAAGCTGCTCGACGTCGACAAGGTCGACCTGATCGTCGGCGCCTACGCCACCGCCATGCTGGCGCCGGCCATGCCGATCGTGATCCAGAAGAAGAAGACGTTCATCGGCCTGCTCGGGCTCGCGGTCAACACTGAGTTCAACTACCCGAACTACTTCGTGATGATCCCGTCGGGACCGGACGCCAAGCCGGCCTTCACCAAGGGATTCTTCGACATCGCGATGGCGCAGAATCCCAAGCCGCAGACCGTGGCGATCGTGGCAGCCGATCAGGAATTCTCGCGCAACGCCGCTGACGGCGCGCGCGAGAACGCCAAGGCGGCCGGGCTCAAGGTCGTGTACGACAAGAACTATCCGCCGTCGACCACCGACTACGCGCCGATTGTCCGCGCCATCCAGGCGGCAAATCCGGACGTCGTGGTGGTGTGCTCCTATCCGCCGGATTCGGTGGGGATCGTGCGCGCGGTCAACGAACTCAACTATCGGCCCAAGATGATCGGTGGCGGCATGGTCGGCCTGCAGGCGACCGCCATCAAGACCCAGCTCGGGCCGCTGCTCAATGGCTTTACCAACTACGACTTCTGGCTGCCGGTGCCGAAGATGGATTTCCCCGGCGTGGCCGATCTGATGAAGAAGTATCAGGCGCGCGCCGCAGCCGAAGGCGTCGACGCCCTGGGCTACTACATGGCGCCGTGGGGCTACGCCCAGCTCCAGGTTCTGCAGCAGGCCGTCACCGCCACCAAGAGCCTCGACGATGCCAAGCTCGGCGACTACATCCGCGCCAACACATTCAAGACCGTGGTGGGCGACGTCAAGTTCGGCAAGGGCGGCGAGTGGGCGCAGTCCCGCGTGCTGCAAATCCAGTTCCAGAACGTCAAGGGCAACGACGTCGGACAGTTCAAGGACATCTCGACGCAGGTCGTGGTGGCGCCCAAGGAGTACGAGTCCGGCAAGGTGGTCTACCCTTACGAAAACGCCAAGAAATGATGGCTGCGATCGGTCCGGCCGAAGTTAAGGTTGAGTGCGAAAATGTGCCGCGCGGGTGGACAACCCGCGCGGCACTGGCAATATGGACGCAAATCAGTTTTTCATAAACAGCATCAGGGAGGAACGGATGCTTTCACGACGGACAGGATTGCGTGCACTTCTCGGCGGCACTGCCGCCGCGCTGGGCGCGCTCATGCTGGCGGGCGCGCCCGTATCGGCGCAGCAGGGCGAGCCGATCAAGATCGGCTTTGCGATGGCCTTGACCGGCCCGCTGGCGGCGAACGGCAAGCAGGCGCTGCTCGGCGCAAAAATCTGGGAAGAGACCGTCAACAAGAAGGGGGGACTGCTAGGGCGTCCCGTGAAGCTCGTCTATTACGACGACCAGAGCAGCCCGTCGACGGTGCCCGGCATCTATACGAAGCTCCTCGACGTCGACAAAGTCGAACTGGTGGTTGGCCCCTACGCCACCGCACAGATCGCGCCGGCGATGCCAGTGATCATACAGAAGGGCAAGATGTTCATCGGCCTGTTCGGCCTGGCGGTGAACAGCGAGTTCAACTACCCCAAATATTTCGCCATGATCCCGTCGGGGCCGAACACCAAACCGGCGTTCACCGAAGGCTTCTTCGAAGCGGCCGCGGCGCAGAATCCGAAACCGCAGACGGTGGCGCTGATCGCGTCGGACCAGGAATTCGCCCGCAATGCCTGCGAAGGCGCGCGCGAGAACGCCAAGAAGCACGGCTTCAAGGTCGTGTACGACCGCACCTATCCGCCGACCACGGCCGACTTCACGCCGATCGTGCGCGCCATCCAGGCCGCCAATCCGGACGTGGTCTCGGTCTGCTCGTATCCGCTGGATTCGGTCGGCATGGTGCGCGCCGTCAACGAGCTCAATTACAAACCGAAGATGATCGGCGGCGCCATGGTCGGCCTGCAGGCGACGGTGTTCAAGACGCAGCTCGGACCGCTACTCAACGGCATCGTCAACTACGAGACCTGGGTGCCATCGGAAAAGATGCTCAATCCCGAGGTGAAGGAGTTCCTCAGCGTCTATCAGTCGCGCGCGGGAGCCGAAGGTGTCGACCCGCTCGGCTATTATCTCGGCACCTGGGGCTACGCCTATCTCGAGGTGCTGCAGCGCGCCGTCGAAGGGACGAAGAGCATCAACGACGACAAGCTTGCCGAATACCTGAGCAAGAATCCGGTCAAAACCATCATGGGCGAGATCAAGTTCGGCAAAGGCGGCGAGTGGGCGCAGTCGCGCATGCTGCAGGTGCAGTACCACAGCATCAAGGGCAACACGCTCGATCAGTTCAAAGGCATGGACACCCAGACCGTCATCACGCCTGCCGACCTGAAGACCGGCAACCTGATCTTTCCCTACGAGAAGGCGAAGTAATCGGCGCGTCCGTTTCGGTACGCGTGAGCCACTTGCCCCACCTCTCCCCGCGTGCGGGGAGAGGTCGGAGCAAGCGGCGCCTCCGAGCAGCCAAACCCGTCCGGGACGCAATGCCATGAAAGCCATGGTCCTGCACGGCGCGCGTCAGCCGTTCGAGTTGATGGACGTGCCCGATCCGGTGGCGGGTCCCGGCGAGGCCGTGGCCAGAGTCTTCACCTGCGGCTCCGGCCTGACCATCCAGCACGTCAAGGCCGGCCGCCGGGCGGCGCAATTCCCGCGCATCATCGGCCATGAGATCACCGGCGAGATCGTGGCCGTGGGCCCCGGCGTGACGGCGCTCGCCGTCGGCGATCCGGTGACTACCTATTTCTATCTCAATTGCGACCAGTGCCGCTGGTGCCAGGCCGAGCTGGAGCCGCTGTGCAGCGATCTTCGCGGCAACGTCGGCATCGAGTGCGACGGCGGCTATGCCGAGTACATGAAGCTGCCGGCGCACATCTTCATCCGGCTTCCCGACGGGCTCGATTACAGGACGCATCCGGCCGAGATCGGCGTCGTCACCGACGCGCTGGCCACGCCCTACAAGGTGCTGCGCCGCGCCAGGATTGCGCCCGGGGAAACGGTGGCGGTGTTCGGCGCCGGCGGGGGCTTGGGCATCCACCAGGTCATGATGGCCAAGTGGGCGAAGGCGCGCGTCATCGCGGTCGACATCGCAAAGGACAAGTTCGACGCCTGCCGTCAGGCCGGCGCCGACGAGACGGTCGATGCGTCGTCCTACGACGTCGCGGAGGCCCTGCTCGACCTGACCCATGGTGAAGGCGTCGATGTGGCGATCGACTATGTCTCGTCCGCCGGTACGCTGGAAGCCGCCGCGCACGCGCTCGGCCGGCACGGGCGGCTGGTGACGCTGGGCGGCGCCGGGCAGACGTTCCACGTCTCAGCGCGCAACCTCCTCAACAAGGAGCAGGACATTCTGGGCAGCCGCTACGTCACGCGCCGCGAAATCCTGGAGACATTCGGGCTGGTGGCGCGCGGCGAGGTGTGGCCGCTGGTGACAGAAATCCGGCCGCTCGCCGAGGCGGAAATCCTGCACGAGCGCGTGGAGCGCGGCGAGGTCACGGGCCGCGCCGCGCTGGCGATCGCCCCGCTGGCGTCGCGCGCCGCAACGCCGTAAGCTTTTCGCCAACAAGGAGCATGATCATGGCCAAGTACACCTGGGACCACGTCCATCTGCGCAGCCCGAACCCCGAGGCGACCGCCGCGTGGTTCGAAAAAATGCTCGGCGCCGAGGTGATCCGGTCGATGCAGGAAGGCAAGCCGCGCATCGATCTGAAGCTCGGTGGCGCCAACATCTTCATTGCACCGGTGGCACCCAGCGACGCCGTGAATCCCCCGCCGGTCACGCCCTACCAGGGCCTCGATCATTTCGGGCTGACGGTCAGCGGCATCGACGCGGTGGCGGCCGAGCTCAAGGCCAAGGGCGTGGAGTTCACCCGCGAGCCCACCACCATGCGGCCGGGCGTGCGCGTGTGCTTCATCCGCGGGCCCGAGGGCGTGTCGATCGAGCTGCTGGATCGCAACCACGCGTGAGTGAATCGTAGGGTGGGTTGAGGCGCGTCGCACGGCCGCGCGTTGACGCCACAGCGTCGCGCGCCGAAACCCACCATTCCGCGGCCGCTGGTGGGTTTCGGCGCGAAAGGCAACACCTCCGTTCGCAACCCGAGTACGCCGCCTCAACCCACCCTACGGAGCTTGGGCTCACATCCCCAAGTAAAACTTCCGGATCAGGTCGTTGTTGTTGAGTTCATCGGCGGAGCGGCCCTGGAACGCGATTTTTCCGTGCACGATGACATAGCCGGAATCGGCGATGCGCAGCGCCTGAGTGAAGTTCTGCTCGGCCATCAGCACGGTGAGCTGGTAGCGCTCCTTCAATTCCTTGATGGCGTCGATGGTACGGCTGACCATGATGGGGCCGAGGCCCACCGACGGCTCGTCGACCAGGAGGATGCGCGGCGCCGACATCAGGGCGCGGCCGAGCGCCAGCATCTGCTGCTCGCCGCCGCTCATCGAGCCGGCGAGCTGGCGGCGCCGTTCGGCCAGCCGCGGAAAGATCTCGAAGCAGAATGCCAGGTTGTTGGCGATCTGTGCCCGCGCGGTGGCGCGGAACGCGCCAAGCAGGAGATTCTCCTCGACCGTGAGGCGTGGAAACAGCCGGCGGCCCTCGGGGACGAGGGCAATGCCGAGGTCGACGATTTCTTCCGTGGTGCGGCCGACCAGGTCGTGCGAGCGGCCGTCGATGACCGCGACGATGCGGCCGGCCTTCGGCTGCACCATGCCCATGATGCACTTGATCAGCGTGCTCTTGCCGTTGCCGTTGGTGCCGAGCAGGACCACGGTCTTGCCGGCCTCGACATTGAGCGACACGTCCTCGAGGACGCGGACCTGGCCATAAGCCGCATCGATGCTCTCGACCGAAATGCTATTGTCCAAGATACGCCCTCACGACGTCGGGATCCTGAATCACCTGCTGCGGCGCGCCGTCGGCGATCTTGCGGCCGGAGACCAGCACGATCAGCCGCTGCGAGAAGCTCATCACGGCCGTCATGATGTGCTCGATCATGATGATGGTGACGCCGCGCTCGTTGAGCCGGATCAGCAGCGCCACAATGTCGGTCACCTCCGAGTGCGACAGGCCGGCCATGGCCTCGTCGGCAATCAGGAGCTTCGGCTCCGCAGCCATGGCGCGGGCGAGCTCGAGCTTGCGCATCTCCACCTGGGTGAGATCGCGCGGCATTTTTTGCGCCTTGTCCTCAAGGCCGACGAGCGTGAGCAACTCGGCGCAGCGATCGTCGAGCTCCGCCTGGGTCAGGCGCGACTTGGCGCGGGCGTCGACCGTGTAGATGAGCGGGATGCGCAAATTGTCCTTCACGCTCATGCTGGTGAACGGGCGCGGCAGCTGGAAGCTGCGCGCCATGCCAAGCCACGTGCGCTCGTGGGTCTTCATCCCGTCCACCGGCGCGCCATTGAAACGCACGCTGCCGGCCTCGTTGTGCAATGTGCCGCAGATGCAGTTGACCAGGGTGCTCTTGCCCGAGCCGTTGGGCCCGATCAGGCCGACGCGGTCGCCCTGGGCGACGCTGAGGCTGACGTTGTCCAGCGCCACGAAGCCGCCGAAGCGCTTGGTCAGGTCATCGACCTCGAGCAAGGTATCGGCCATCACGTGTCCTTCTTGCGGAACCAGCCCTGCACCAGCCCGACCAGGCCGTTGGGCGCGATGATCACGAAGGCGATCAGGATCAGGCCGACGATCAGGAGATTGACGGCCGACGAGATCGTCACGGTGGCGATCTGCTGGATGGTGCCGAGCAGGATGGCGCCGACCAGCGGCCCGACCCAGGTCGTGGTGCCACCGACCAGCGGCATGGCGATGGAGTTGACCGCGTAGGCGAGGCTGAAGCCCGAGGCAGGGTCGAGGTAGGTGACATAGTAGGGCAGCGGCGCGCCGGCCATGCCCATGAAGGCGCCGGACAGCGTGGTGGCGATCAGCTTCAGCTTGAGCGTCGGCACGCCCGAGGCCTCGGCGGCGAGCTCGTCGTCGCGGATGGTGGCGAAGCCATAGCCGAGCCGCGAGGTCTCGATGGCGCGTGCCGTCGCGACCGCGATCACCGCGAGCGACAGCATGATGAGGAACAGGTACTCGATGTAGTTGCCGACCAGGGGGGCGCTGGCCGGCCGCAGGATATAGGCGCCGCGCGAGCCGCCGACATAGTCCCAGTTGGTGATCAGGGTCTGCACCACCACCGCCAGCGCCAAGGTCGCGATGGCGAAGAAGGCGCCGCGCAGACGCAGCGTGAGGTAGCCGGTGCCGAGGCCGACCAGGCCGGCAATCACGCCGCCGATGACGATGAGGACCGGGATCGGCAGATCCGAAAGCCAAACAAGGAGAGCCTTGGGAACCTCGAAGAGGACATGATCATCAATGGCCACCACGCCGCTCAATGTTCGGAGCTTGTATATGGCGACCGACGCATAGGCGCCGATGGCGAAGAACGCCGCCGAGCCGAAATTCACGTAGCCGGTGTAGCCGCCCAGAATGTTCCAGGCGATGGCCAGCACGATGTATTGCAGCACCACGTAACCGGCGAAAAAGAAATACTCGGACTGGACCAAGCGCGAGAGGCCGAACACGGCGGCGCCAACCGCGACGGCGCACAGCAGGAACCAGGATGACCGCACGATCTATCGCCCCAGGATACCGGCCGGACGGAACGCGAGCGTGAGCAGAAGGAAACCGAACGCCACCGCCGGGGCCCACGACGGACCGTAGAAAGTCGACGTGAGGCTCTCGACCACCCCGAGCAGGACCGCACCGATCATGGTGCCGGGAAGGCTGCCCAGCCCGCCGAGCACGCAGATGGCAAAGACGCGGCCGATGTACTCGCGCCCGACCGAAGGCTCCACCGGCTGGATGATGATGAGCAGCGCGCCCGCCAGCGCCGCGGTGGCGATCGACAGCCCGAAGGCGATGCGCTTGATGCGGGTCGGATCGGCTGCCATCAGCTTGAGCGCCAACTGGTCCTGCGCCACCGCGTTGATGGCGCGACCCAAGAAGCTGCGGGAGAGAAAATACTGCAGCGTCAGGAACAGCAAAATCGACATGAGGCAGGGCACCAGCATGCGCAGCGGCAGATCGACGAAGCCGAAGCGCAGCGTCGGCCCGATATAGGCAGCCTCGACGTAGCGGTAGTCGACGCCGAACACCAGGATCAGAGTGACCTCGGTGACGAACAGGAGGCCGAAGAAGAACGCCAGGCTGCGCAGCGCCTCCTGCCCGCGCTTCTCGAACGAGACGTAGTAGACCTGGTAGATCAGCGCGCCGAGCGCGTAGAAGGCGGGCGCCATGACGATGCTGACGACGATCGGGTCCACGCCCAACTTGGAATTGACGATATAAGCGATATACGAGCCCAGGATGATGAAGGCCGGATGCGCGATGTTGACGATGTCGAGAATGCCGAACGAAATCGACACGCCGAGGGTCACGGCGGCATAAAAGCCGCCGAGCAAAAGCCCGGCGATCACGGCATTGATCAACAGCTCGTACGGAATACCCATGCGTTCCCCGCCCCTGTGTTCTAAATTTTGGCGCAGTTTGCAAGAGGCGG
>DATFWC010000020.1:0-8856 GCA_035259885.1 Xanthobacteraceae bacterium | reverse complement strand
GCAGCTGGGCGTGCCGAATGTGGCGGTCATCGTCGGCGAGGGCGGCTCCGGCGGCGCCATCGCGATCGCCACGGCGAACCGCGTGCTCATGCTGGAACACGCGATCTACAGCGTCATCTCGCCGGAAGGCGCCGCCTCGATCCTGTGGCGCGACACCACCAAGGCCGAGGATGCGGCGATCAACATGAAGATCACGGCCCAGGACCTGGTCAAATTCGGCATCATCGACGGCATCATCGACGAGCCGGCCGGTGGCGCCCACCGCGATCCGGCGGCCGCCATTGCGGCCACCGGGGAAGCCATCGCCGAGGCCTTCCACCAGCTCGGGAACCTGGACCGGAACGCCGTCCGCAAGCACCGGCGGGAAAAATTCTTGAATATGGGCCGTGCGCTTTGACCGGCGTTTACCATTCGTTCACTACAGGTGTGTTGATCAGATGGGGTGGGGCGGCAATTGCCTTGCCGTAGCCACATCTTAAGGCTAACGGTCGTCCGTTGACGGCGTGGGGAAAACCCTTTGGGGACTTAGTGGCGGGGAGCCTCCGGTTGAATCGAACTTTGCCTCTTTGGCGGGCGCTGCTGGCATCGGCGGGCATTGCCGCGGCGGCCGCACTGGCAGGATGCCAGACTGACGGCGTCGATGTGGCCAAGGCCCTGAAGCCGTTGTCGCCGCAGATGGTGGCGCTCATCGAGCAGAAGGGAATGAGCAAGGAGTCGCCGATCCTTGCGCGCATCTTCAAGGAAGAGTCCGAACTCGAGATCTGGAAGCAGGACAAGAGCGGCCGCTACGCGCTCTTGAAGACCTATCCAATCTGCCGCTGGTCGGGCGAACTCGGCCCCAAGATCAAGCAAGGCGACCGCCAGGCGCCCGAGGGCTTCTATACGATCACGCCCGGGCAGATGAATCCCAACTCGTCCTACTACCTGTCGTTCAACATCGGCTATCCCAACGCGTTCGATCGTGCGCTCGGGCGCACCGGCGCGCATCTGATGGTCCACGGTGACTGCTCATCGGCCGGCTGCTACGCCATGACGGATGACCAGATCGGCGAAATCTATTCGCTGGCGCGCGAATCCTTCTTTGGCGGACAGCACGCGTTCCAGATCCAGGCCTATCCGTTCCGCATGACGCCGCTCAACATGGCCAAGCACCGGAACAGCCCGCATTTCGCATTCTGGAAAAATCTCAAACAGGGCTACGACCATTTCGAAGTGTCTCGGCTCGAGCCGAAGGTCAGTGTCTGCGACCGCCGTTACGTGTTCGACGCCGATGCCCCCAACGGCGGCGCGGCGCTCAAGTTCGACGCCGGCGGAAAGTGTCCGGCCTACGAAGTGAACCCGGAACTGCTCGAGGCCGTGGCCCAGAAGCAGAAGAGCGACGACGCTCAGTTCGCTCAGCTCGTGCAGCGCAACACGCCGACCATGCCGGTGCGCACGGGTCGCGACGGCGGCATGCACGAGACCTTCCTCGCCAAGCTCTCGCCGCGGCTGGTGCGCGATCCCGATGGCGCGACCCGCTACGACATCGATCCCGTCGCGGCGCGGAAGCTCGGCTCCTATGTGGTGCCGCCGCGCGATCCCGACACGCCGCCCGCCGATCCCGTCACCAGTCGTCCGAGCAGCATGAGTCTGGCGTCGGCGGAATCAAAACCCGCGCCGCGCGTCGCGGCGGCGACGGCGGAGCCGGACAGTGCGCTCAGCCGGTTCTCGCGCTGGGTGGGCGTGGGCGGCAACGAGACCAAGCCCGAGCCGGCGAAGCCGGCGCCGGCGCCCAAGGCCGCGCCGCCGCGGCCGGCGGCCGCAGCCTCGGTGCACGCGGCGGCGAAGCCGCATCCCCAGCCGCAACCGCAGCAGCAGCAGGCGCAGGCGGAACCTCCGGCCGAATCCGTCCGCACCACGGCGGCCGGCGCCGGCCTCATCACCGGCGCCGCACCGGTGGTCCAGTCAGATTCATTCTCCAACCGCTTCGGCTTCTCGCGGTAGCGGCTTTTCCATTCACATTGACTTGTCATGCCCGCCCCCGGATCAAGTCCGGGGCAGGCTCTTGTGCCGGGCATCTCGTTTAACGGGGCAGGGCCGTGCCCAATGAAGCGAGATGGCCGGGCCAAGCCCGGCCATCTCGAGGCTGTGTGCAAATCGAGTGAAAATGATGGATGCGCGGGTCAAGCCCGCGCATCTCGCAACTGCGGGCGCGTGCCTTAGGCGTAGCGCCCGTGGCAGTGCTTGTACTTCTTGCCGGAGCCGCACGGGCACGGCTCGTTGCGGCCAACCTTGCCCCAGCTGGTCGGGTTCCTGGGATCACGTACGGCGGCGTCCTGCGCGCCCAGGGCGTTGCGCCCGTTGGGCGCGGAGGGCACCAGCGACACGTCGGCGAGCGCCATCTCGTCCTCGCCGGTGACTGGGTCGACCTTGTGCGCCTCCATGTAGGGCAAGCCCGCCTGTTCGTCGGGCGGCGGCGCCTGCAGAATTTCCACGCGCATGAGCTGGCCGGTCACCGCCTCGCGCAGACTGGTGCTCATGTTCTCGAACAGGCTGAAGGCCTCGGCCTTGTACTCGTTGAGCGGATCGCGCTGGCCATAGCCGCGCAGGCCGATCACCTGGCGCAGGTGCTCCAGCATGAGCAGATGCTCGCGCCACAGGTGATCGAGCGTCTGCAGCAGGATCGACTTCTCGACATAGCGGATGACGTCGGGACCCCACTGCGCGACCTTCGCGGCCATGTGCTCGTCGGCGCGGCGCTCGACGCGGGAGAAAATCTCCTCGTCGGCGATGCCTTCCTCCTTGGCCCAGTCGTCGACCGGGATGTCGAGGCCGAGCACCCGGTTGAGCTCCTCCTTCAGCCCCGGCGTATCCCACTGCTCCGGATAGGCGTTCTCCGGCACGTGCTTGGCCACGAGGTCGTCGATCACGGTGTGGCGCATGTCGGAGATGACTTCGGGCACCGCCTCGTCCTGCATCCACTCGATGCGCTGCTTGAAGATGACGGTGCGCTGGTCGTTCATCACGTTGTCGAACTTGAGAATGTTCTTGCGGATGTCGAAGTTGCGCGCCTCGACCTTCTGCTGCGCCTTCTCCAGCGCCTTGTTGATCCAGGGATGGACGATCGCCTCGTTCTCCTTGAGGCCCAGCCGTTGCAGCATGCCGTCGAGCTTGTCCGACCCGAAGATGCGCATCAGGTCGTCCTCGAGCGAGAGGAAGAATTTCGACCGGCCGGGATCGCCCTGGCGGCCGGAGCGGCCGCGCAGCTGGTTGTCGATGCGGCGGCTCTCGTGCCGCTCGGTGCCGAGCACGAACAGCCCGCCGGCGGCGAGCGCCTTTTCCTTCAGGCGCGCGACCTGCTGGCGGATCGCATCGGCGCCCCGCTCGCGCTCTCCCGCGTCTTCGATGCTGGCGAGCTCCTGGCGGATGCGCATGTCGGCGTTGCCGCCGAGCTGGATGTCGGTGCCGCGACCGGCCATGTTGGTGGCGATCGTGATGGCGCCGGGAACGCCCGCCTGCGACACGATGTAGGCTTCCTGCTCGTGGTAGCGGGCGTTGAGGATGGCGAACACCTTGGCCTTGGAGGCGCCCTCGTCGCCGCTGTAGAGCGCCGCAAAGGCGTTGGGATCGGAGAAGTCGTGCTGCTCCCAGCCTTCTTTGCGCAGCAGCTCGGCCAGATGTTCCGACTTCTCGATCGAGGTGGTGCCCACCAGCACCGGCTGCCCGCGCGTCTTGCAGTCGTTGATGAGCTCGATGATGGCCCGGTACTTCTCGGTCGCCGTGCGATAGACCTCGTCGTCCTGGTCGTCGCGGATCATCGGCATGTTGGTCGGAACCTCGACCACTTCGAGATTGTAGATGTCGGCGAACTCGTCGGCCTCGGTCAGGGCCGTGCCGGTCATGCCGGCCAGCTTCTCGTACATGCGGAAATAGTTCTGGAACGTGATCGACGCGAGCGTCTGGTTCTCCGGCTGGATCGGCTGGTGCTCCTTGGCCTCGAGCGCCTGGTGCAGCCCTTCCGAGTAGCGCCGACCCGGCATCATGCGGCCGGTGAATTCGTCGATGATCACCACCTCGCCGTTGCGCACGATGTAGTCCTTGTCGCGCTGGAACAGCTTGTGCGCCCGCAGCGCCTGGTTCACATGGTGCACGACCGAGACGTTCTCCACGTCGTACAGCGACTCGGACTTGAGCAGGTCGGCCGCCTTGAGCCGCTGCTCCATCTTCTCCATGCCGACTTCGGTGAGATTGACGGTGCGCTGCTTCTCGTCGACCTCGTAGTCGGCCTTGTCGAGCTGCGGGATGAAGGCGTCGATAGTGTTGTAGAAGTCCGACCGGTCGTCGAGCGGGCCGGAGATGATGAGGGGCGTGCGCGCCTCGTCGATCAGGATCGAGTCGACCTCGTCGACGATGGCGTAGATGTGCCCGCGCTGGACCATGTCCTCCAGCCGGTACTTCATGTTGTCGCGCAGGTAGTCGAAGCCGAGCTCGTTGTTGGTGCCGTACGTGACGTCGCAGTCGTAGGCCTTCTTGCGCTCCTCGTCGTCGAGGCCGTGCACGATGACGCCGGTGGTCAGACCGAGGAAGCTGTAGATCTGGCCCATCCATTCGGCGTCGCGGCGGGCGAGATAGTCGTTGACGGTGACCACGTGGACGCCGCGGCCGGCCAGGGCGTTGAGGTAGACCGGCAGGGTCGCCACCAGCGTCTTGCCTTCGCCGGTCTTCATCTCGGAGATCTTGCCCTCGTGCAGGATCACGCCTCCGATGAGCTGGACGTCGAAATGGCGCTGCCCGATCGTGCGTTTGGCGGCCTCGCGCACCGTGGCGAAGGCCGGAACCAGGATGTCGTCGAGCGACGCGCCGTCGGCGACCTGCTGCTTGAACGCCGCCGTGCGCGCGCGCAGCGCTTCGTCGGAGAGCTTTGCGACCTCGGGCTCGAGCGCGTTGATGGCATCGACCCGCGGCTGGTACTTGCGGACGCGGCGGTCGTTGGCGGAACCGAAGAACTTGCGGGCAAGGGCGCCGATCATACGGAAATCCTTTCAGCCAGCCTGGCGCGGAGGGTGACGTTGCCGGATCGACGCAATGATCTGCCTCGGGCGCGCGTCCCGTCGCCGCACGCGTTCCGGCTGGTTCCCCTCATGCACCATGCAATCCGGCGCTTTTTAAGGCTGAACCGACGCACAATTCCGTCGCCGGCGAAGTCTTGGGACACATAGGTGCGGGTCATGGGCTTGTCAATCGACCGGCCCGGTTCTGGCGCCGGGACAGGCAAAACCTTCACGTGCTCGTTAGCCGAAAGGGACAATCTGCCATTGCCAATCATGACCGATTGCGCGAAAAGTCCGCCAACCTGGGCGGAGGGGACCACCCGAAACGCAAGGATTTGTTGCCATGAACTCCATATTGCCCCTGCTCCGTTCCGCCCTGATGCCTCTGGCGCCATGGCGCACGTTCGTGCTGGTCACCGCGCTCGCATCCGTTGCCGTCACAGGCAGCGCCTGCGCGCAGAATACCGACCCGGTGGTGGCGCGCGTCAACGGTGCGGAGATCCGGTCGAGCGATCTTGCCATCGCCGAGGAGGAGGTCGGCTCCAACATGCCGGCGATGTCGCCGGAGGCAAAGCGCGACTATCTCGTCACCTACGTCTCCGACATGATCCTGGCGGCCAAGGCGGCGGAAGACAAGAAGCTGACCGAGGACGACGGGTTCAAGCGCCGGCTCGCCTATCTGCGCAACAAGCTCCTGATGGAGACGATGCTGCATGCGGAGGCGAAGACGGCCGTCAACGACGCGGCGATGCACAAGGTCTATGACGAAGCCGCCAAGCAGATGGCCGGCGAGAAGGAAGTGCGCGCCCGCCACATCCTGGTCGAGACCGAGGACGAAGCCAAGGCGCTGGTCGACGAGCTCAAGAAGGGGACCGATTTCGCCGAACTCGCCCGGCTCAAGTCCAAGGACCCGGGGGCTGCCTCCGAAGGCGGCGATCTCGGCTACTTCACCAAGGATCAGATGGTGCCGGAGTTCGCCGAGACCGCGTTCAAGCTCGACAAGGGCCAGCTGTCGGATCCGATCAAGACGCAGTTCGGCTGGCACGTGATCAAGGTCGAGGACAAGCGCGACCGCCCGGTTCCGTCGTTCGAGCAGGTCAAGGACCAGATCGAGACCTACGTGGTGCGCAGGGCCCAGGCCGAGGCCATTTCCAAGCTCCGCCAAGGTGCGAAGATCGAGCGCGCGGACACCAAGGGCGCGGCGCCCGCGCCCGCGCCAGCGCCCGCGCCCGAGAAGAAGAATTGAGCTGTTCGCACAGGCGCTGCGGGATCGGCTGGCGCGACCCGGCGTGCGCGTCACGCCGGCGTGACGGCGCCTGTTCGTGCCCGAACGCGTAGAACCTTTCGTCCGATGGCTGTTTCCCCCCTCGCACCGCAGCACGTGCCCGCCATGCCGGCCATCGCCGGCGTGCGGCTGGCCACGGCGCAGGCTGGCATTCGCTACCGCGGACGGACCGATGTGCTGCTCGCCGTGCTCGACAAGGGCACCACTGTCGCGGGGGTCTTCACCCGGTCCAAGTGCCCGTCGGCGCCGGTCGAGTGGTGTCGTGCCCAGCTTGGCCGCGGAGCCGCGCGTGCGCTGGTGGTCAATTCCGGCAATGCCAATGCGTTCACTGGCAAGCATGGGCGGGAGGCCACGAAACTCACGGCCGATGTCGCCGCCAAGGCGGTGGGATGCCGGCCCGGCGAGGTGTTTCTCGCCTCGACCGGCGTGATCGGTGAGCCACTGGCGGCGGAAAAATTCGCCGCCGTCATGGATGACATGGTCGCGCGCGCGCAGCCGGACCCGTGGCTGGATGCGGCCGGCGCCATCATGACCACGGATACGTTCCCCAAGGTGGCGACCGCGACCGTCCGGCTGGGGCCGGCCAACGTGACCATCAACGGCATCGCCAAGGGCGCCGGCATGATCGCGCCCGACATGGCCACCATGTTGGCCTTCGTGTTCACCGACGCGCCGATCGCGGCTGCCGCCCTGCAGGCGCTGATCGCGCGCAGCGTCGAGGACAGTTTTAACGCCGTGACGGTCGACGGCGACACCTCGACCTCCGACACGCTGCTCGCCTTTGCCACCGGGGCCGCGGCCGCGCAGGGCGCGCCGCTGATCGCGCGGGCAGGCGACCGGCGGCTTGCGGATTTTCGCGTCGCCCTGGATGGGGTTCTGCGCGATCTGTCGGAGCAGATCGCGCGCGACGGGGAGGGCGCACGTAAGCTCGTCGAGATCGTGGTCGAAGGCGCGGTGTCGAAGCGCTCGGCGCGGCGCATCGCGCTGTCGATTGCCAATTCCCCCCTGGTGAAGACCGCCATCGCCGGCGAGGACGCCAACTGGGGCCGCGTCGTCATGGCGGTGGGCAAGGCCGGTGAGCCGGCCGACCGCGACCGCCTCGCCATCTGGTTCGGCGACATCCGCGTCGCCCACAAGGGCGAGCGCGATCCGGGGTATGACGAGGCCGCCGTGTCGGCGTTGATGCGGCGGCCGGAAATCAAGCTGAAAGTGGCGCTCGGCCTCGGCCAGGGCCGCGACCGCGTGCTCACCTGCGACCTCACCAAGGAATACGTGGCCATCAACGGGGACTACCGGTCCTGAGCGGCCGGCCGCCTGGGGTTTCCACACGTCTTTAGGCGTCGATTAACTAGCCGCAATAAGACGACAGTTTATTCATTTGTGTTAACGCGACCTCAACCGCGGCGTCCGTAGCATCGGGGCATCGATCGTGAGCGTGAAACTGGTTCTGGTCGCGGCTTGCGCTCTCATCGATGTCGACGGACGCGTGCTGATCGCGCAGCGCCCGCCGCACAAACCGATGGCAGGCTTATGGGAATTTCCAGGCGGCAAGGTCGAGCAGGGCGAGCGCCCCGAGGACACGCTCATCCGCGAGCTCAACGAGGAGCTGGGCATCGTGGTGGACGAGCCGTGCCTGGCGCCGTTCGCGTTTGCGAGCCACACCTATGCCGACTTCCACCTGCTGATGCCGCTCTATCTGTGCCGGCGCTGGGGCGGAACTGTCACGGCGCGCGAGCATGCGCGGCTGGCCTGGGTCCGGCCCAATCGTTTGCGCGACTATCCCATGCCGCCGGCCGACGAGCCGCTCATCCCACATCTTGCCGCGCTGCTGTGATGGCCGCAGCCGGGCTGCGAGCCATGAAGGAAACGAAGATGCCTGCGTCTCCGGGAGTCGTGCTGCTTCGCCGCTTTCTCTGCGACATTAGCGGCGCCACCGCCATCGAGTATGGCCTGATGGCTGCCGGCATCGGCGGCGCGGTCGCGGCGACCGTGTGGGGCCTGGGCAAGGACGTCAAATCGGTCCTCTGGGACAAGCTCGCCAACCTGTTCTAGAGCTTCTTCCGATTGGCTCGACGCAGCCGCGTTCGTCATTGCCGGGCTTGACCCGGCAATCATCACATTGAGCGCCCTCGTCCTCCTCTGTTCGCCAGCCCACTGGCGCGATAGACTTTGCTCCCCGACGGCGCACCGGCCGGGAGAAACGCATGAGCTTCTTCGCGCAGCAGCTTGCCACCTACGCAGCCTATCATCGCGATGCGCGCAACCGCGCGACCCACTTCGTCGGCATCCCGGCGATCGTGTTCTCGCTGCTGGTGCCGCTCGCGCTGTGGCCCTTAAGCCTGTTCGGGCTGGATGCCTCCGCCGCATGGGTGGTCGCGATCCTGGCGGTCGCCGGCTGGGTCGCCCTCGACGTCACCATCGGGCTGGCCATGGCGGTCGTGATGCTGGCAATGCTCCTGATCGCCGAATGGGTCGCGGGCTTCGGTACCACGACCGCGTGGGTCGTGTTCGCGATCTTCTTCGTCGGCGGCTGGATCTTTC
>DATFWC010000019.1:0-4643 GCA_035259885.1 Xanthobacteraceae bacterium | reverse complement strand
TCTGCTTGAACACCTCCACCGTGCGCGCCATGGCGCCGATCTCGTCGGAGCGCTCGCGCCCGGGAACCTCGGTATCGAGCTTGCGGTTGGCGAGCGCGTCCATCGCCCGCGTCAGCCGCCGCAGCAGCGTCCGGATCGTGCGCAGCGAGAGATAGCCGAGCGCGATCACCAGGCCGACCACCACGAGCGTCATGGTCACATAGAGGGCGAGGTTGCGCTGGGCCGCCATGCGCATGTTGTCGGTTTCGACCGAGAGCGCGACGTCGAGCGCCTTGGTGTTGCGCTGCCACAGGTCGCGCCGCGCCAGGTCCATGGCAGTCCACGCCGGCGCATCCGCTGGGTCCAGCGTGGCGCCGCGGTTGATGTCGAGCAGCAGCGGACGCACCTTGGCGACCAGGGCGCCGTGCGGACCCTGGTCGAACGCCTTGGCCTCGGCGAGAACGCCGGCGGGCGCGAAATTGGCCAGCTGCTTGCCGAACGTGGCCTGCAGCTCGAGGCCGTGGATGTACAGGCGGTATTGGGTCTGGTCGAGGGTGCCGTCCTTGAAGGCGATCTCGCCGCGGCCGCCCTCGATCAGGCCGCCGTCGGCCACCTGCATGGCGGCCTGCAGCGCCAGAATGTGGCTGGAAATCGGGCGCAGCTGGGGAAAGCTGGACAGCCGGGCTATGATGTCGTTGCCGGCGGCCGTGTTCGGCTGCAGGAAGGCGGTCATTTCCGGGCGCGTGGCTGTCCTGGCATCGACCTTCTGCCGGAGCGCCGGCAGCACGGTGGCCATGCGCGTGGCGATCTGCTGCGCCAGTTCGTTCACCTGCGGATCGGTGACGGCAGCGGTCGCGGCCGCCTCCCTGAATTCGGCGAACAGGCGGTCCGTCACCTTGCGCTGGTCGGCGAGCTTGGCGCGCAACTCCTCCGAACCGGAGGCCATATAGGGATAGCTGGCGCGGCCTTCGCCCGGCATGGCCGCCATGGCGAAATTGACCGTCGCCGAGACCAGGCGCTGGAGCGCGGCAACGCGCTCGACCTCGCGGTAGGTGTTCCAGCTATCGTTGACCAGGATGCCGGCAAAGGCCAGCAGCGCCAGCAGCGGTACGAGGAGGATGAGGAAGAGAAGCTGGCTCAGCCCGAGTTTGCGCATGGCGGTCAGTGAAAATGCGTGTTGATGGGATCCGCATGATCGCGGCTCGACGTGAAGGATTCCTGAAAATCTCAAGGGCTTGCGTCGGATTCGTAAAACTACGAAGGACGCGGCGCAGGTCGTAGGGAGTTACGCCGCACGCACCCGGTTGATGAATTCGTCGACCTTGGCCCGCAGCAACTCGGATTGCCTGCTGAGATCGACCGCGGAGGCGACGATCTGGCTGGAGACGCGGTTGGTCTCGGCGGCCGACTGGTTCACGCCCGAGATGGTCGTCGACACCGACTGGGTGCCCTGCGCCGCCTGGTCGATGTTGCGGGCGATCTCGCCGGTGGTGGCATTCTGTTCGTCCACCGCCGCTGCGATGGTCGACGAGATCTCGTTGATCTCGTTGATGGTGCGGCTGATGGCCTCAATGGCCATGACGACCTCGCCGGTGCTGCCCTGGACCGCATTGATCTGGCTGGTGATCTCCTCGGTCGCCTTGGCGGTTTGGGTGGCGAGGTTCTTCACCTCGGCCGCCACCACGGCGAAGCCGCGGCCGGCCTCGCCGGCGCGGGCGGCCTCGATGGTGGCGTTGAGCGCCAGCAGATTGGTCTGCGAGGCGATGTCGTTGATGAGGCGCACCACTTCGCCGATGCGCTTGGCCTTGCCGGTCAGGCCTTCGGCGATGCCGCTGGTGCTGCCGGCCTGCTGCACGGCACCCGCCGCGATGGTGGCAGCCGACGTCACCTGCTGACCGATCTCCCGGATCGATGACGACAGTTCGTCCGCCGCGCTGGCTACGACCTGAACGTTGGTGGTCGCCTGGTTGGAGGCGCTGGCCACCGCCTCGGATTGACGGCTGGTCTCGTTGGCGGCCGAACTCATCGCCGCCGCGCTCTGCTGCAGCTGCGCCGCCGCGGCCGAGACGGCGCGCACCACGTCCATCACGTCGGCTTCGAAGGCATTCGCCAGCTGGTCCATGGCCGTGCGCTTGTCGGCCGCCGCACGTTCCTTGTGCGCCGCCTGCTCGCCCTCGATCTTGTGCATGGAGATGGCGTTCTGCTTGCACACCTCCACGGCGCGCGCCATGGCGCCGATGTCGTCGGAACGGTCGCGGCCGGGCACGTCGGTGTCGAGCTGCCGGTTGGCCAGCGCCTCCATGGTCCGGGTCAGCCGCCGCAGCAGCGAGCCGATCGTTCGCACGGTCAGGAAGCCGAGGCCGATCACCATGCCCATCACCACGAGCGTGACGGCACCGTAGAGCATGAGATGCCGCTCGGCCTCTGCCTGCATCCGGCCGGTGTCTTCGGCGAGTCTGGCGTCGATCTTGTCGACGATGCCGCGCCACAGGGCGCGCTGCGCGGTGTCGGCCTCGGTCCAGGCGGGCCGATCGGCCGGGTTGAGCTTGGCCTTGTTGATGTTGAGCAGCATCGGCCGCACGTTGGCGACGTGCGCGCCGTGCGGGCCCGCGAAAAAGGCCTTGATCTCGGCGAGAATGGCGGGGGAGGCGAAATTCTCCAGCTGCTTGTCGAAGGTCGCCTGCAGCTCGAGACCATGCGTGAGCTTGCGGTACTCGGATTCGTCCAGCGCGCCATCATTGAACGCGATCTCGCCGCGCCCGGCCTCGATCAGGCCGCCGTCGGCGCGTTGCAGCGCGGCCTGCAGCGCCAGGACGTGGCCGGCGATGCGGCTGATCTCGGGAAATCCGGCCATCCGGCCGATGATGTCGATGCTGGCCGCGGTGTTCGGCTGCAGGAACTTCGACAAGTCGGGGCGCGAAATGGTGCGGGCGTCCACCCGCTGGCGGATCGCGCCGATGCTTGCCATGGCGGTTTCGATGAAGCGTGCGGAGTCGCGCAGCTTGGGATCGGAGATGCCGGACTCGGCAATCGCGGCCTTGAAATCGGCATAGATGCGGTCGGTGACCTTGCGCTGCTCGACCAGCCTCTCATGGGCGTCGGGCGCGCCGGAGGCAAGGTACGGATAGGTTGTCCGGCCTTCGCCCGGCATCGCCGTCATGGCCAGCTTGGCCGAGGCCGACACGACATGCTGCAGCGCGGCGACGCGCTTGATCTCGCGGTAGGCCGTCCAGCTCTGGTTCAGCAGCACCCAGGCAAAACCCGCAAGCGCGAGCAGGGGGAGAATGAGCACGAGAGAGAAAAGGCGGCTCAGGCCGAGCTTATGCATGTTCGTTCACGTAGATTCTGGGTGGTCTCGCCGCCGAGACCTGGGATAACTACGCATAGTCAACAAGCGAGGTGAACGATTCCTAAAGAGTACGTAAATCGGGAAGAACGCTGGAGAATTCCAATCGCGCGGCGATCCCGGAACCGGCGCATGCCGCCGCGTCAGGCCGCGGGCTTGATTCGAGCCAGTCGCCGGCATGACCTGCTATGATGGCGGCGTGATCGTTCGAGGACCCGCATGGCGGCGAAATCCGACCCCAACCGCAAGACCATCGCCGACAATCGCAAGGCGCGCTTCAACTACGAGATCGGCGACGTGTTTGAGGCCGGCATCGCGCTGACCGGGACGGAAGTGAAGTCGCTGCGCCAGGGCAAGGCCAATATCGGCGAGTCCTACGCGGCCGCGCGCGAAGGCGAGCTGTGGCTCTACAACGTCAATATTCCCGAATATCTGCAGGCGAGCCGCTTCAATCATGCGCCGAAGCGGCCGCGCAAGCTCCTGCTGCACCGCCGCGAGATTGCCAAGCTGATCGGCGCCGTCGAGCGCGAAGGCATGACCCTGGTGCCGCTCAAGCTGTTCTTCAATGCCAAGGGCCGCGCCAAGGTCGAGCTCGCGGTCGCGCGCGGCAAGAAGCTGCACGACAAGCGCGAGAGCGAGAAGAAGCGCTCGTGGGAACGCGAGCGCGGGCGGCTGATGCGGGTGAAGGGATGATGCAGACCGACCAGCGCCGGCAACATGTCATCGGCATGGTGCTTTTCCGGCGATTGACGCAGCTCGACCTGACGGGGCCGTTCGAGGTTTTCGCCCGCCTCCCGAACACGCGGGTGCATCTCGTCGCCCATGACCTCAAGCCGGTCGAGACCGATCGCGGATTGACCATCCTGCCGACCGTCACGTTCGGGGACTGCCCGCAGCTCGACGTCGTTTTCGTACCAGGCGGGCCGGGGCAGCAGGACGTGATGGACGATGAGACCGTGCTGGCGTTCCTGCGGCGGCAGGCGAGGGGCGCGCAATACCTCACCTCGGTCTGCACCGGATCGCTGGTGCTGGGGGCCGCCGGCCTCCTCAAGGGCAAGCGCGCCACCTGTCACTGGACCGCGATCGACTTTCTCGCCGACCTTGGCGCCATCCCGACCTCCGAGCGCGTCGTGGTCGACGGCAACGTCGTCACCGGCGCTGGCGTCGCATCCGGCATTGATTTCGCGTTGCGCTTCGCCGCCATCCTGGAAGGTGAAACGGTCGCCCGCGAGATCCAGCTGCAGATCGAATACGATCCGGACCCGCCGTTCCGCGGATCGCCGGCCGCCGTGCCGGCCGAGATGGTGGCGGCGGTGCG
>DATFWC010000018.1:0-8278 GCA_035259885.1 Xanthobacteraceae bacterium | reverse complement strand
GTCGCCGGCTATGCGCTGGGCGGCGGCTGCGAGCTCGCCATGCAGTGCGATCTCATCATCGCGGCCGACAATGCGAAGTTCGGCCAGCCGGAGATCAAGCTCGGAGTCATTCCCGGCATCGGCGGCACCCAGCGCCTCACCCGCGCCATCGGCAAGGCCAAGGCCATGGACCTGATCCTCACCGGCCGCATGATGGATGCGGCGGAAGCCGAACGCGCCGGCCTGGTGGCGCGCGTCGTGCCGCTGGCCAACCTGATGGAGGAAGCGTTCAAGGCGGCGGACGCCATCGCCGGCATGTCGCTTCCGGTCGCGATGATCGCCAAGGAATGCGTCAATCGCGCCTTCGAGACGAGCCTCACCGAAGGCGTGCGCTTCGAGCGCCGCGTCTTTCACTCGCTGTTCTCCACCGAGGATCAGAAGGAAGGCATGGCGGCGTTCGCCGAAAAGCGCAAGCCGGACTTCAAGAACCGGTGACGACGACCGTCGTCACTTGCGTACGCAGATCACCCGCACCACCGACGCCTTGGCGGCGTCGATGCTCGCCGCAGGCGACGCCGCCGGCGCGATGTTGCGGCCGTTGAGGAACGCCTTGATGTCATCGATCGGCACCAGCCTGGCCTGCGCCGGCGCGGTGGTCGGACCGGCGACCACGGCGCTCCTGAACTGCGCCAGCCCGACCAGCCGGCCCTGGGCATCGAGGGCGGCGGCACCGGCAAAGCCAGGCGCGAGCGCCGGCTCGAGCGCGCGTTTGGTGCTCTCCGGCGGGCCGAGACGCGCCGTCACCGCCGAGGCCGTGCTGTTGCCGGCCTGAGTCTGTGGATCCGCAATGCCCACCAGCGTCACGTCGGCGGCGCTCGGAGCGCTCCCCATGGCGAGGCCCTTGAGATTGCGCGCGCCATAGAGGCGCAGCAGCGCCACGTCCGCCGTCTCGCCGACGAGTTCGGCATTGCCGAACCCGGGCAGCGTGATCACCAGGCAGCTGTCGACGGCCTGACGATCCGTGACGATATGACCGGCATCATCGAGCACGACGCCGGTGGCATATTCCACCTTGCGTCGCGCCGTCGGGGTCGGCACGCCTGGGAACGGCTCGAAGCCGCCCGACATGGCGAGCGCCACCCGGTCCATGATGCCCTGCATGGCCTGGTCATACATGACGGTGACGCCGCGCACGTCGTTCTGCCGCGCGTGCACCCGCACATAGAAGCGCTTCAATCCCTGCAGCCCCGACAGCACGAAGGAGCTGTCGCGCAGCACGCTGTATTCGACCTCGCGGTTGGCCGGCTCCTTCTTCTGCTGCTCGAACACGGCGGCGAGCGTGGTGCCGGGCTCGGCGATGCGGAAGGTCTCGATCTGCACCTCGCCGCGCCCCGAGCTCCAGCGCGTGCCGGTCTTGGTCGCGCTCGCCTGGGGCGCATGCTTGAGCGGGATGGCGAGGCGCGCGCCGGTGGCGTCGTCGTCGACCACGCGCCAACCGGTCGCCTCCTGCCGGGCCTTGGCGGCGGCCGCCAGGGCGGCGCGCTGCTCCGGCGTCAGGATGCCGGTCTCGGCGGCGCCGCTGCGTGCCTGGTAGGATTTCACCGCGGCGATGGAGCGTTCGCCGAATTCGTCGCCGATGAGACCATTGTAATCGCCGGTCCAGATGAGATCGCTCTGGATGGCACGGCGGTCGGCGACCGGCATCGCTGCGTAGGCGGAGATCAATGTCGCGTCGGGCTTCGGCACGCTGGCGGCTTTCGCGGCCTTGGCCTTGGCGCCGCGGACAAGCTTCTCCCGGCGACCCGAGGCGACCTTTTTGGCGGCAGCGGCGGCGGGGCGAGCGTGCGGAACGGCAGCCTGCTTGGCTGCGGCGGTGGGCGCCGGCTTGGTCTTGGCCTGCTTGGCTGCGGCGGCGGGTGCCGGCTTGGCTTGGTTGGCTTGCTTGGTTTGTTTGGTTTGCTTGGCCTGCTTGGCTGGGGCGGCCGCGGCTGCCCGTGCGGCCGGCTTTGTGGCCTTCCTGGCCCCCGTCTCGGCCACGGCCGGAACCGCCAGAAGCAATGACAGCAGGACCGCAGCCGCGCGCCTCATTCCGGCCTCCGGAACGCTTTGCGCCACCCTAGCTCATCGCTCCGGCGGGACAAGAACCTTGCGCCGGCGGCCGCAAATCATCCCCCGCGGACGCAAAAGACTATTTGTCCTTGCTCCACGTGGCGACCGTGGTGGCGCCGCGCACCACCGACCACTTGTTCTCGTCCACGTTCACTAGCGTGAAGCAGGTCGATCCACTGCCCTTCCAGCTGGTGCAGAACCCGTCCTTGCTCAGCTTCCACGTCCCTTCGCCCTTGACGCCGGCGGCGCGGCTGACCGGCTCGCGCGTCATCTTGCCCTCGGGCGTGAATACCATCCTGAACTTGATGTTGGACGGCGTCGACGAGGTGAACGCCTGGCCGGTGAAGAACGTGTCCTGGATTTCCTTCGGTGCGAGCTTGGTGGCGGCGAGCGCAGCCGCGCTCGAGAGCAGAAGGGCGCCGGCAGCGACGCCCACGATCCGTGCATGCATCATTCTTCCTCCCCGGGAACGATTGCAGACGATGGACGACGGAAGACAAATCCAAAAGCGTGACGCCTCTCCGCGTTGGCCGGTCATGGGCAGGGGCCGATGCACAGGTCGACGCCGTCGCTGTTGCGATAGCGGTCCTGGCCGGTCCGCTCATATTCGATGCAGCGCCGCCGCTCGAGCGGATCGTCGGCGTTACGGCGGCAGATGCGTCCGCCCTCAGCCTCCCATGTCCCGCGCACCAGCATGCCCTGGCCGGCCACGATCGCAGTGCCGTCCGGCAAATGCACCGTGCACAGCATTTTTCCTGCGAGCGGGCCGGACTCAAGCGTGCCGCACAGTGGAACGCCGACCAGCTCGCGGCGGAACTGGTCGGCCGTGATGGGTTCGGCCGCGGCATGGCTCGCGGCCCCCAGCAGGAGTGCGGCCAGCACCGCGATCGAGAAGCGGATGGTCATTCTGGATCCAGGCGCGGAAAGTTACAGCATCGACGGCAATACACGGTCGGGTGGCTTGTGGCCATCCATGAACGTCTTGATGTTGATGATAACCTTCTCGCCCATGTCGATGCGCCCCTCGATGGTGGCCGAGCCCATGTGCGGCAGCAACACCACCTTGCCGGCGCGGGCGAGCCGCACGAGCTTGGGATTGACGGCGGGCTCGTGCTCGAACACGTCGAGGCCGGCGCCGGCGAGCTCGCCCGCCTCGATCATGCGGGTGAGCGCATTCTCGTCGATGACTTCGCCGCGCGCCGTGTTGACCACAAAAGCCTCGGGCCGCAGCAGCTTGAGCCGGCGCGCCGACAGCAGATGGTATGTGGCGGGCGTGTGCGGGCAGTTGACCGAGATGATGTCCATGCGGGCGAGCATCTGGTCGAGGCTCTCCCAGTAGGTCGCCTCGAGCTCCTCCTCGGTCTGCTGCGGCACGCGGCGGCGATTGTGATAGTGGATCTGCAGGCCGAATGCGCGGGCGCGGCGGGCAACCGCCTGCCCGATGCGTCCCATGCCGATGATGCCCAGCCGCTTGCCCCAGATGCGATGGCCGAGCATCCAGGTCGGCGTCCAGCCCGACCAATCCTTGTCGCCGGTGATGACGGTGGCGCCTTCGGCGAGCCGCCGCGGCACCGCCAGGATCAGCGCCATGGTCATGTCGGCGGTGTCCTCGGTGAGCACGCGCGGCGTATTGGTGACCGTGATGCCGCGCTGGACCGCAGTGGCCACGTCGATGTTGTCGACGCCATTGCCGAAATTGGCGATCAGCCGCAGCTTCTCGCCGGACTGGCTGAGGACCGAGGCATCGATGCGGTCGGTGACGGTCGGCACCAGGACGTCGGCAACCCGGACGGCGTCGGCCAGCGCGGCCTGGCTCAGTGGCTTGTCGTCGAGGTTGAGCCGCGTATCAAACAGTTCGCACATGCGCGTTTCGACGCTGTCGGGCAGCTTGCGCGTGACGACCACCAGCGGCTTCTTGCCTTTTGCCATCCGACCACTCGGCTTCCCCGAATTCCGGGCGTTCAGGCCTCTTTAACCCGGCCGACCGAAACTGCCCGCGTCGGGTCTGGACAGGGCGGGGCCGACCAAAGCCTCTGTCTAACAGAAGGACCGGGGAACCGGAAGCGGCGCAACCCTCGGCGCCGCCAGACATGAATAGAGAAGGCGTAGAGATCATGAAGCCAGGCTGGTTCCGGTCCGTCCTTGTCGCCGCCTTCATGGCGAACGCAGGCGCGCCGGCCTATGCCCAGCCGGCTGCGCCCAAGACGGTCAGCGGCCTGCCCATTCCGCGGTTCGTCAGCCTGAAGGCCGACCGCGTCAACGTGCGCGGCGGGCCAACCAAGGACCACGACGTCACCTGGGTCTACAATCGCACCGGCCTGCCGGTGGAAATCACCGCCGAATTTGAAAATTGGCGCCGGATCCGCGACTGGGAGGGAGCCGAAGGCTGGGTCTACCACTCGCTCCTGTCCGGCCGCCGCACCGCCACCGTCGCGTCGAAGGGCAAGAACAAGGACGGGTTGTTCCTGCTCTACGACCGGCCGGACGCCGCCGGCACGGTCGTCGCCAAGCTGCAGGTGGGCGTGCTCGGCGCCGTGAAGCGCTGCGACGGCAACTGGTGCCGCATCGCCGGCGAGGGCTTTGACGGCTGGATGCAGCAGGAACGCCTGTGGGGCGTCTACCCCAACGAGAAGCTGGAATAGGGAAATGCCGTAGCCCGGATGAGCGTAGCGACATCCGGGAAATTGTTTCCCCGCATATCGCTGTGCTCATGCGGGCTACGATGCGTCAGCCCGCCTCCCCTACAGTGAAGCTCAGGCGCTCGAAGCTGCGGTCCTGCAGATATTGATCGAGCCCCCAGCGCTTCACCTGCGCCAAGGTCGCGTCGAACTCTTCGCGCGGGATGGCCTGATAGACGAAGCGCTCGCCGCGCCCGAAACGGGTGAAATCCCACGCATCGTAGGTCTCGAATTCCGCCGGCACCGCGAGCCGCCACAGCGGGAGGTATTTTGCCAGATCGGCGTCCATGGCCTGCTCGGCGCGGTCGAGCGCGCGCAGATAGCCACGCACCACCTCCGCTTCCGAGTTCTCCGGCACCCACCATAATGTATGGAACGTGTCGGCGATGATCTTGCGCAGTCCCAATTGCTCCGCCATGGCGATCTGCGGCGGCAGCAGGCTCGCGGCCTCCACCTCGCCGTCGAGCAGCGCCTTGAGGCGGGCGCCGAAGCCGCCGGTGTTGACGGTCTTGATGCGCTCGAGCGGCAGATACTTTTCCAGCCGATACGGCACATTGAAATGGCTGCCGGCGCGCATGCCGACCGAGATCGGCACGTCCTTGAGATCTTCCGGCCGGCGAATGGACGAGTCCGGCCGCACGAAGATCGCCCACGGCGACAGGCCATAGGCGTCGGGAACGAAGCGGCCCATGCCGGCGCTGGCGTTGCAGATCGAACCCCACACGCAGGCGCCCTGGATCACGTCCTGCTTGTCGTCGGTGTAGGGCCGGTCCTGCGGCCGGTGGAAGTAGTCGAGGTCCTTCCAGCTCGACTGGGTCCCGCGAAAAGTCTTCCAGTCGAATTCGACGTCGAGACCCTCGGCGGCAAAAAAACCTTCCTGGTGCGCAACGAAGTCGTTGAGACCCATGCCCTTGGGGGCAATCTTTACCCGCTTGAGCGCCGTCGCCATGAGGCGTCCTCCCGATTGATTTTTCGCCGCTATCGTAATGCGGAGCGATTGAGCGTCAACAAATGCGCGGCCGATGCTGGTGGGACGTTGCCCACGAAGGGCAACGATCGCCGGTACCGACGCGTTCCGCACCATGACCGCGAACGAAGCGGCCTCATCGTCGCACATCGACGAACGAAGCCGCCTCACCGTGGCACTCGTCACGATAGGCACAGCCTACGGATCGCATCAGGCAATTGACGTTCCGCTAGCCTGGCAAAAAAGCCCGCCGTGACGGCGGGCCGACGAGAAACCCTTTGGCCGCGCCGCTCAGCGCTTGCGCCGCAGCCGCACCACCACGTCGACGCGGGCGATCTCATAGCCCTCGGGTGCGGCTGGCATCTTGTCGAGCATGACGGCGGCGCCGGGGATGTCGAGCAGCGCATGCTCGCCCTCGACGAAGAAATGATGGTGCTCGGTGGCGTTGGTGTCGAAGTAGGTTTTCGACCCGTCCACGGCAACTTGTCGCAGCAGGCCGACCTCGGTGAACTGGTGCAGCGTGTTGTAGACGGTCGCCAGCGACACCGGGACCTTGGCCCGGGTGGCTTCCTCGTAGAGCATTTCGGCGGTGAGATGGCGGTCGCCCTTGGCGAACAGGAGCCAGCCGAGCGCCATGCGCTGACGCGTCGGCCGCAAGCCCACCTGCCGCAACATGGTCTTGGTATCGTGCCAGGGACAGCCGGTGAGCTCGGCCCGCGACACCGGGCTCGGCCGCTGCGTGGCCTCCACGGCACTGGTAAAGATCATTTCACGTGGTGTCATCATGCCAACCGAATTCGCTCAGGCTGGAGGTCGTCTTGCCCGAGATCGTTGCGAATGAGATCATATGCGATAAGGGGCGCTACATGCAACTCTTTCGCAACAATCCTGTTTCCCCCGACGGCATGGGATTGGCGCTGCCGCGGTCTTGCTGCGGCTTTGCCCCCCACAGGTGGTGTGTTAGGAGAGCGATGCATGACCATTCAGAGTGCCCGCCAAGGACCGAGGCCAATGGAAGAGCGCCGCTCTAGCTACGAATATGAGGACCTGCTCGCCTGCGGCCGGGGCGAACTGTTCGGCGCCGGCAATGCCCAGTTGCCGCTGCCGCCGATGCTCATGTTCGACCGCGTGTCCGAGATCGGCGAGAACGGCGGCGAATATGGCCGCGGCCTGGTGCGCGCGGTCCTCGATCTCAAACCTGATCTGTGGTTCTTCGCCTGCCATTTCAAGGGCGACCCGGTCATGCCTGGCTGCCTCGGGCTCGACGCCCTGTGGCAGCTGCTCGGATTCTTCCTCGGCTGGCTCGGCCTGCCCGGCCGCGGCCGGGCCCTGGGCCTGGGCGAGCTCAAATTCTCCGGCCAGGTCCTGCCCACCATGAAGAGCGTCGTCTACGGCATCGACATCCGGCGGGTGATGCGCTCGAGGCTGGTGCTCGGGATCGGCGACGGCTGGCTGTCGGCCGACGGCAACCTGATCTACCACGCCAAGGATCTGAAGGTCGGCCTGTTCCGCCAGGATGATGCCATGATGGAGCCGAGCGGAGGCTGACGCCCGCGGCACCGACGAACCCGGCGCGCGCGGGCCGGGATACGCGTCAAGATGCGCATGAGGCAAGCATGAGGCGGGTTGTGGTCACGGGGATGGGAATCGTCTCATCCATCGGCAACAACACCCAGGAAGTGCTGGCAAGCTTGCGAGAGGCCAAGTCGGGAATTTCCCGCGCCGACAAATATGCCGAACTCGGCTTTCGGTGCCAGGTGCACGGCGCGCCCAGCCTCAACGCGGAGGAGACCATCGATCGTCGTGCTCTGCGCTTCCTGGGCGGCGGCGCAGCCTGGAACCACGTCGCGATGGAGCAGGCGATCCGCGATGCCGGACTGGACAATAAGGACGTCGTCAACGAACGGACCGGCATCATTATGGGCTCGGGTGGACCATCGACGCGCGCGATCGTGCGCGCGGCGGACGTGACGCGCGAGAAAGATCCAAAAAAAATCGGCCCGTTTGAGGTGCCGAAGGGAATGTGCTCCGGCCCCTCGGCCGCCCTGGCCACCGCCATGCAGATCAAGGGCACCAACTATTCGATCTCGTCGGCGTGCGCGACCTCGGCGCACTGCATCGGCAATGCGGCCGAGCTCATCCAATGGGGCAAGCAAGACCTGATGTTCGCGGGCGGCTGCGAAGAGCTCGACTGGACGCTGTCGGCGCTGTTTGACGCGATGGGGGCGATGTCCACCAAGTTCAATGCCACGCCCGCGCGGGCCAGCCGCGCCTACGATAAAGACCGCGACGGCTTCGTGATCGCCGGTGGTGCCGGCGTGGTCGTGCTGGAAGAGTTGGAGCGGGCCAAGGCGCGGGGCGCCAAGATATACGCCGAGCTCGTCGGCTACGGCGCCAACTCCGATGGCTTCGACATGGTGGCGCCCTCCGGCGAAGGCGCCGTCCGCTGCATGCGCACGGCCTTGGCTGGCATCGACGGTAAGGGGGTTGGCAAGATCGACTACATCAATCCGCACGGCACTGCCACACCGGTGGGCGATGAACG
>DATFWC010000017.1:0-30893 GCA_035259885.1 Xanthobacteraceae bacterium | reverse complement strand
TTGTTCTCATGGGTGGCGCTGGTCGGCCTGGTACGCGCAGAGTTCCTGCGCGGGCGCAACTTCGAATACATCCAGGCGGCGCGCGCGCTTGGCGTGTCGAATCGCGTCATCATGTTCCGCCACCTGCTGCCCAACGCCATGGTGGCGACGTTGACGTTCCTGCCGTTCATCGTCTCGTCCTCGGTGATGACGCTCACGGCGCTTGACTTCCTGGGCTTCGGCCTGCCGCCCGGATCGCCGTCGCTGGGCGAACTGCTGGCGCAGGGCAAAGCCAATGTGCAGGCGCCGTGGCTCGGGCTGACGGCCTTCTTCACCGTGGCCATCATGCTGTCGCTCCTCATCTTCATCGGCGAGGCGGTGCGCGACGCCTTCGATCCGCGAAAGACCTTTGCCAGATGATGGATGCCGCCAACACAAAACTGCTCGACGTGCGCGACCTCTCGGTGGCGTTCCGCCAGGGGCCCAACCAGACGCTGGCGGTCGACCGCGTGTCGTTCGACATCGTCAAGGGCGAGACGGTGGCGCTGGTGGGCGAATCGGGCTCGGGCAAGTCGGTCACGGCGCTGTCGATCCTGAAGCTCCTGCCCTATCCGGCCGCGCAGCATCCGTCCGGCACCATTCATTTCAAGGGTCAGGAACTGCTCCGCCTGTCCGAGAATGACATCCGGCGCGTGCGCGGCAACGACATCACCATCATCTTTCAGGAGCCGATGACCTCGCTCAATCCGCTGCATACGATCGAGCGGCAAATCAGCGAGATTCTCGACCTGCACCGCGGACCGACCGGAGCGGCCGCGCGCCGGCGCATCTGCGAGCTCCTGGGCCTGTGCGGCATCCCGGACCCACCGAGCCGGCTCGCCAGCTATCCGCACCAGCTCTCGGGCGGGCAGCGCCAGCGCGTGATGATCGCCATGGCGCTCGCCAACGAGCCCGACCTGCTCATCGCGGACGAGCCGACCACCGCCCTCGACGTCACCGTGCAGGCGCAGATCCTGAAACTCCTCAAGGATCTCCAAACGCGGCTCGGCATGAGCATGCTGTTCATCACCCACGACCTCGGCATCGTGCGTAAGATCGCCGACAAGGTGTGCGTGATGAACAAGGGCAAGATCGTCGAGCAAGGCGAGGTCGATCGCGTGTACGCCTCGCCTCAGCACCCATATACGCACGCGCTGCTGGCGGCCGAGCCGAAGCGCGATCCGGCGCCGCTGCAGCCCGATGCACCGGTCGTGGTCGAGACGCGCGATCTGAAGGTGTGGTTCCCGATCAAGCGCGGCCTGTTGCGCCGGGTAGTCGGCCACATCAAGGCGGTCGATGGCGTGAGCATCGCGGTGCGCAAGGGCGAGACGCTGGGCGTGGTCGGCGAATCGGGCTCGGGCAAGACCACGCTCGGCCTCGCCATCCTGCGGTTGATCTCCTCGAACGGGCCGATCGTGTTCCTGGGCAACGCCCTCCAGGGCCTGAGGTTCAAGGCCATGCGGCCGTTCCGCCGCGACATGCAGATCGTATTTCAGGACCCCTATGGCTCGCTCAGTCCGCGCATGTCGGTCTCCGACATCATCGAAGAAGGTCTTTGGGTGCACCATCCGGACATGCCGGCGGAGGAACGCGAGCACCGGGTGATCCGGGCGCTGCGCGACGTCGGCCTCGATCCGGACACGCGCTTTCGCTACCCGCACGAGTTCTCCGGTGGCCAACGCCAGCGCATCGCGGTGGCGCGCGCCATCGTACTCGAGCCCACCTTCGTCGTGCTGGACGAGCCGACCAGCGCCCTCGACATGCTGATCCAGACGCAGATCGTCGAGCTCCTGCGCGACCTGCAGAAGCGGCGCAATCTCACGTATCTGTTCATCTCGCACGACCTCAAGGTCGTCGCCGCGCTGGCCAGCCGCTTGATCGTCATGCGCAATGGCAAGGTGATGGAGGAGGGGCCGGCCGCGGACGTCTTCGCCAATCCCAAGAGCGATTACACCCGCGCCCTTTTCGCCGCCGCCTTCAATCTGGACACGGCCCCGGAAGGCGTAGTGGCGCAATGAACGTGAGTAGTGAATAGTGAGGAGTGATTAGGAAGATACTCTTCCTTGCTCCTGTCGCAGCCGACGTTCCACCACTCGCTATTCCCTGCTCACTACTCACCATGTCGTCCGCCATCCTGCTCGCCATCACCGGTTGGAACCCGCAAGGCTGGGACGAGCGGTTCCGCACGCTGGCGCCCGCGCGCGACATCCGATCGTGGCCCGATCGCGTCGGCAACCGCGCCGACGTCACCTATGCGTGCGCCTGGAAGGCGCCGCACGGGCTGCTGGCGGAATTTTCCAACCTCCGGATCATCTTTTCGCTCGGCGCCGGCGTCGACCACCTCATGGGCGATCCGCACCTGCCCGCGGTTCCGGTCGTACGCATCGTCGATCCGGACCTGACCCGCCGCATGACCGAATACGTGGTCCTGCATGTGCTCATGCGGCACCGGCGCGTCAGGTTGTACGAGCAGCAGCAGCGCCAGCGGGTATGGCACGACCATCACCAGCCCGCCGCCGGCGAAGTGACGGTGGGCGTCATGGGGCTCGGCGTGCTTGGCCGCGACGCCACCGCGATGCTGCACCGCCTCGGCTTCCAGGTAGCCGGATGGAGCCGCACCGGGAGCCCGCTGGCCGGCATCGAGACGTTCCATGGCGCCGCCGGACTGGACGCTTTTCTGGCGCGCACCGACATCCTGGTCTGCCTGCTGCCGCTCACGCCGGCCACGCAAGGCATCCTCAACCTGGCGCTGCTGCAGAAGCTGAAGCGCGACGGCGCGCTGGGCGGCGCCTACCTCATCAACGCCGGGCGCGGCGGCCTGCAGGTCGATGCCGACATCCTGGCGGCACTGGACCAGGGCGTGATCGCGGGCGCCAGCCTTGACGTGTTCCCCACCGAGCCGCTGCCGCCGGAGAGCCCGTTGTGGGCGCACCCGAACATCACGCTCACGCCGCACAACGCGGCGGAATCCGATCCGCGGGCGTTGACCGCCAACGTGCTCACGCAGATCGCGCGCTTCGAGCGCGGCGAGCCGCTCGACCATGTGATCGACCGCGGCCGCGGGTATTGAGTGCATCCGGGCGCCGACGACCGTCCCCGGTTGCGCGTCATGATATGCCGGCCGCGGCGATTTGAAAGCCATCATGCGGGCTGTCGGATCGGCGCAACCCTTGGTCACAGCCGCTTCACGGCGGCGACCTCGCATCCGGTGGCGCGGATGCGCGCGATCGCTTCGGGCAAGGGCTCGACCGTTACGGCCATGCGGTGTGCATTGGCATGGATGATGCCCGTCGCGTCGCACATGATGGCGACGTGGCCCGGCCAGAACACGAGATCGCCGCGCCGCAGGTTGGAGAAATCTTCGTTTGCGGCGACAGCCGTGCCGAGCGAGTGCTGCTGCATGTCGCTATCGCGCGGGCACGCGATGCCGCAGGCCGTCAACGCCACCTGCACCAGGCCGGAGCAGTCGAGGCCGAGGCTGGTCTTGCCGCCCCACAGGTAGGGCACGCCGAGAAAGCGCTCGGCCACCACGACCACGTCGGGCTCGGTCGCGTCGAGGCGAGCGAGATGGCGGGCCGGAACGAAACCGCCGCCCGCCGTGACGGCAAAGGTCGTGTCCTGCCGGACGATCGTCAGCCGCGATCCAAGCGGCAGGCCGGCAAGCGGCGGCAGCTTGATGTCGGGCCCGGGAAACACCAGCGTGCGCAGCGCCGCAACCTTGTCGGTCGGCGCCGCACCCGCGGGGCCGAGCGCCGCGGCCGGCAGCCAGCCCACGAAGTCGTCGGCTTGCAGCTGGCCCCAGGCCCAGCCCTCGTCCGTCGTCTCGTAGACGACAACGCGCTCGCCCATCAGAGCTTCGGTAAGCAGCGTGGCATCGGGCGACGGCGCGCGGCGCACTGGCGCCTGCGGCTCGACGACCTGATGCGGCCGCCCGTCCGCGAAGCGCGCCGCCGCGACGACGCCCTGCAGGTGTCTGGCGGCGAGGTCGGGCCGGGCCGGGGTGATGCGTGGATCAAAAGCCGTCATGACGATGTCTTCGCAGTCCCTTCGCCTCAATAGCTTATCCTTGGAGCATGATCCCTCGGGTCAAGCTCGAGGGATCATGCCCTAGCAAGCTTCCGTCACCGCGGCAGTTCCTGCGCCTTGGCGACGACGAGATCGCCGAGTTTCTCCACATAGAGAGCACCTTTCACGGTGCGCTGGATGATGACGTTGCGACGGTCGCTGGTATCGCGCTTGCGCGACACCAGCTCGAGCTTGCCCATGGTGTCGAGCGCGCGGGTGATCACCGGCTTGGTGACGCGCAGCTTGGCGGCGAGTCCGCGCACCGTGTGCGGCGGCGGCTCGAGATAGATGGTGAGCAGGACGGCGAGCTGCCGCGCCGACAGATCGGGCGCATCGTCGATGACCAGCGCCTGTGCGAGGTCATGCAGCAGCCGCAGTGCCTGGCCCGGCCGCATCTCGACCGCCATCGCGAGCTCCGGAAAAACTCGTTTCGCGGCCGTATTATTTTGGCCGAAGCCGGATCGCAAGTCGCGGGGCGGCGGGTCAGCCGGAATAGCGCTGCGCCAGCAGCGCGTAGAGAGCGCGCGCGGCCTGGCATTCGCCGCCCTCCGGCCGTGCCGATTTGGCTGACGGCGTCCAGCCATAGATGTCGAGGTGGAGCCACGCCTTCGCCCGGCTGACGAAGCGGCTGAGAAACAGCGCGGCCATGATCGAGCCGCCCTGGCTGCCCGACGATACGTTGTTGATGTCGGCGGTCTTCGACTCGAGCATGGATTCGTAGGGGCGCCACAGCGGCATGCGCCACAGCGGATCGTTCTCGGCGGCGGCACAGCGCGCGAGAGCGGCGGCCAACGCCTCATCATCGGTATAGAACGGCGGCAGCTCGGGACCGAGCGCGACGCGCGCGGCGCCGGTGAGCGTCGCCATGTCGACAACGAGCTCGGGCGCCTCCTCGTCGGCCAGCGCCAGCGCATCGGCGAGGATCAGGCGCCCTTCCGCGTCGGTATTGCCGATCTCGACGGTCAAACCCTGGCGCGAGCGATAGACGTCGAGCGGACGGAAGGCATTGCCGGCGATGGCGTTCTCCACGGTCGGAACCAGGACGCGCAGGCGCACGCGCAGACCGCGGTCCATGATCATGTGCGCCAGCGCCAGCACGCAGGCGGCGCCGCCCATGTCCTTCTTCATGATCAGCATGGCGCTTTCCGGCTTGATGTCGAGGCCGCCGGTGTCGAAGCACACGCCTTTGCCGACCAGAGTGATTTTTGGATCACCTTGCCGTCCCCAGGTCAGGTCGACCAGGCGCGGCTCGCGCGCGGCCGCACGGCCGACTGCATGGATCAACGGGAAGTTTTCCGCCACGAGGGCGTCGCCGACGATCGAGCGGACGGTCGCGCCGTGGCGGGCGGCAAGCGCACGCACGGCTTCCTCCAGCTCGGCCGGACCGAGATCGTTGGCCGGCGTGTTGATCAGATCGCGGGCGAGCGTCACGCCCTCGGCGATGCGGGTGAGATCGGCGCCGTCGACGCCGTCGGGAAGCGCGAGCCTGACGGCCTTGTCCTCCACCTTGCGGTAGCGGCCGAAGCGATAGGAGCCGAGCGCGAACGCGAGCGCCGCCAGGCGCTGATCGTGCGCCGCATTGGCGAAGCGGTAGGTCCCGGCCGGCAGCAGGCCGGGCAGGCGCCCGGGGGCAAAAAAATCCTTGATCGGCTTGTCGGCCGGCTCCAGGGCGAACAGCACGCCCGACAGCGCGTTGGTTCCCGGCAGCAGCAGGTGACGGCCGGGCTGGGCTTCGAAGCCGGCCGCAGCCGCAAAGGCACGCGCGGCCGCGCCCAGCCCCTCGCGCACCTTTGCCTCGGTGGCGGGGGTGACAAACCAAATCGGGACCTGCTGCGCGGCTTCGCCGCGAACAACGAAGGCGGGATGCATGGGGCGAGTGACGAGTAGCGAATGGCGAATAGGGTGAGTAGCGAACCCGATGTGGCGCCACAAGGGCTCGCCGCGGCAGGCGGGCGGTCAGTCGTACCGCTATCCATTCGCGGTTCGCCACTCACGCTCGTTATGCGCGATTAACCAGCCGTTAGGGTTAACGCCTTATTGCTGAGAGAGCTGAGGGTAGCTGAGGGTAGCCGAGTCCAGCCCGGCCCGGCGGGGTGAAAGCATGCGGCGAAGCCGAAGAATCCGCGTGTTCGCGTCGATCGCGCTTGCCGCCGTCGTGGCGGCAGCCGGCGCCGGCTGCAAGACGACGAGCTCGACCGACACGACCGGCTCGATCGCGATGCCGGCCGGGCCGCGTTCCGACGCCGAGTGGCGCCGCGACATCGAGATTTACGGCGAGCGCTATCGCGCCAACAACCAGGATGTGGAAGCGGCGATGCGCTATGCGATCGCGTTGCGCCGGATCGGCCAACGCAACCAGGCGGTGGCCGTGCTGGAACAAGCCTCGCTGCTCAACCCGAAGAACCACGCCGTGCTGGGCGCCTATGGCCGAGCCCTCGCCGATGCCGGCGCCTATCCGCAGGCGCTCGAGGTGCTCAATCGCGCCCACTCGCCGGACCAGCCCGACTGGCGCATTCTCTCCGTCCAGGGCGCCGTCCTCGATCAGATGGGGCGACCGGAGGAAGCGCAGCAATACTACGAGAGCGCGCTCAGGATCGTGCCCGACGAGCCGTCCGTGCTGTCCAATCTGGGACTGTCCTACGCTCTGTCCAAGAACCTGCCGCGCGCCGAGGAGACGCTGCGCCGCGCCATGGGACGCGACGGCGCCGACCGGCGGGTGCGACAGAATCTCGCCCTGGTGGTCGGGCTGCAGGGCCGTTTCGATGAAGCCGAAAAGATCGCGCGCGCCGACCTGCCGGCGGAGGAAGCCGCCACCAACGTGGCCTACCTCCGGCAGATGCTGGCGCAGCCGAACAGCTGGAAAAAACTCGCCCGGCCGGCTGACGCTGGCAGCCCGACGGTCGCGCCGCTCACCACTCACAGTGCGCAAAAGAAGAAGGCCGCCTCATGAGGCGGCCTTCCGTTGCGTGCGAATGCAAACGCGGCGCTAGGCGGCATCACCCGGCGACGGCGTGAACGCAAACCCGTTGCCGTCCTTGGCAATGGTGCCGACGTTCGGCAGGCCCCAGTGATAGCCAGCCACCATCGCCTTATCGGCGACGGCGCGGTCGAACAGTTTCTTGCGCGTCTCCACCGCCAGATCCGGCACGTGGTCGAACGCCGCCTGCCACGTCGGATTCTTGACGAACAGCGCCTGGATGTTGGTGGCGTCGGCGGTGGCAATGAGCTGCTTGCCGCCCGAGCTGATGATGTGGGACGTGTGGCCCTGGGTATGGCCGAAGGTCGGAATGGCGCGGATGCCGGGCGCCACATCGGCCTCGCCGTCGACCACCTTGACGTTCTTCCAGTTGGGCAGCGTGGCCTGCACGCGCTGGGCGTTGCCGCGCCGCGGCTGTGGGATCGAATCGACCGGCTGCGTCCACCATTTCAGCTCGGCGGCCGGCACGATGATCTCGGCCTCCGGGAACGTCTGGGCGTTGGTGTCCTTGGCCATCAGGCCGAAGATATGATCGCCATGGAAGTGGGAGACGATGACGGTCTTCACGTCCTTGGGGTCGAGTCCGGCCGCCGCCATGTTCTGCGCCAGTTGACCCGCCTTGGGACCGCCGACCTGCCCGCCTCCTGTCCCCGAGTCGATCAGCACCAGGCGGCCGCCGGTCTTGACCGCCAGGGTCGTGAAGGGAATCGGCACGAACGCATCGGTGAGTCCGCCGGCCCTGAGCGCCGCCTTGGTCTCATCGACGCTGGCGCCTTTGATGAAGTTCTCGTCGTGCGGCTTCTCCCACACGCCGTCATAGAGCGAGATGACCTCGATGTCGCCGATCTTGTATTTCCTGAAGCCCGGCGTCGCCTGCTGGGCCTCGGCGGCGCCGATGAACGCGATTGGCTTGGCCAGCCCGAACGCCGCATAGGCGCCGGCCGCGCTGAGCACGAGATCACGACGTGAAATCTCGAACATGCGAGTCCTCTCCGTCAGGAGCGTGAATTGGAAAAGGAGATGGGTGCCCGGCAGCTCCGTCCTGCCGCCCCGCGCAAGCCTATCGCGAAAGATTCTCGGGCGAAACCGGGGGCCGCGGCATCACGCGGATTTGAAACGGGTCAAATGGCGAATTGCGAATGGGAAAGAAAGCGCCCGGCTCCATTCGCTATTCGCCACTCGCCATTCGCCAGAGGTCAGTTCATCGCCATGACCCGGATTGCCGCCGGTCCCAGAATGACGACGAACAGGACCGGCAGGAAGAACAGGATCATCGGCACGGTCAGCTTGGGCGGCAGCGCGGCGGCCTTCTTTTCGGCCTCCGACATGCGCATGTCGCGATTCTCCTGGGCCATCACGCGCAGGGCAGTGCCGAGCGGGGTGCCGTAGCGTTCGGCTTGCTGCAGCGCCATACAGACCGACTTGACGCCGTCGAGGTCGGTCCGCTTGGCCAGGTTCTCATACGCCTGGCGGCGCTCCTGCAGGTAGGAGAGTTCGGCCGTGGTCAAGGTCAGTTCCTCGGCCAGCGGCACCGACTGCGACCCGATCTCGCCGCTGACGCGACGAAATGCCGCTTCGATCGACATGCCGGATTCCACGCAGATCAACAGCAGATCGAGCGCGTCCGGGAAGGCGCGCTTGATCGAGAGCTGGCGGCGCTGGATCTGATTCTTGATGAAGAACTTGGGCGCCTGCATGCCGGCAAAGGCGGCGGCCAGGCACATCAGCATCTTGATCATCGGCGGCTGGTCGAGCTCGCCGAAGAAGACGTAGAGCGCCGTCACCGCCAGGGCGACGATCGGCGTGACCATGCGAAAGAACAGGAACGCCACGTAGGGTCCCTGGCCGCGATGTCCGGCCTGGACGAGCAGCATGCGCGCCTCCTCCTGGCCGACCCACTTGGCCAGGTTGAAGCGCTCCACCACTGCCTTCATGTACTGCTTGGGCGAGGTCCGCAGCGCGACCTTTTCGCCGCGCGCCAGCCGTTCGCGCTCGCGCTGGCGGATCTTCTCGCGCTCGATCGCAACGGTCTTCATCCGCTTTTCGAGGTTGTCGCCGGCGAGCAGGGGCATCGCCAGCGTGAGCACGGTGGCGAAGGCGGCGACCGCGGCAAACAGCATCGCCATGAACCTGGGGTCGTGCAGCTTGGCGATGAGGAGATCGATCATGGCGGCTCAGAAATCGAAGTTGATCATCTTGCGCATGACGAGGACGCCGATGAGCATCCACACTGCGCAGCCGGCGAGCAGCAGGCGGCCGGTCGGATGCGTCCACAGCAGCTCGATGTAGTCCGGCGCGGTCAGATAGACGAGGCCCATCACCGAGGGAGGCAGCGCGCCGATGATGCTGGCAGACGCCTTTGCCTCCATCGACATGGCCTGGATCTTCTGCTTCATCTTCTTGCGGTCGCGCAGCACACGGGACAGGTTGCCGAGCGCTTCCGACAGGTTACCACCCGACTTCTGCTGGATGCTGATCACGATGCCGAAGAAGTTGCACTCGGGCAGCGGGATGCGCTCGTAGACCTTGGTGCAGGCTTCGCCGACCGGAATGCCGACGGTCTGCGTCTCGATGATGGTGCGGAACTCGCTCTTGACCGGCTCGGGCGCATCGTTGACGACGATCTTGATGCTTTCGAGCAGCGGCAGGCCGGCCTTGATGCCGCGCACGATGACGTCGACGGCATCGGGAAACGCCTCGAGAAACTTGTTTTCGCGGCGCTTGCGCAGAAAGGTCAGCAGCCAGCGCGGCGCGCCAAAGCCGGCCGCAAAGCCGAAGCCGGCCGCCGGAAGCGGGCCCAGGCCGCCAAAGAACGCCGCGGCGCATGCCCCCACGCCGAGCGCCGCACTGATCAGCCAGAACTGCTGCTTCGACCAGTTGAGGCCCGCTTGGTTGATGCGCATCGACAACGGCAGGCTCTTGGCCTTGGTCCGCCGCAACTCGAGCTCTTTCAGGCTTTCTTCCACCTGCTCGCGCTTCGAGCGTTGCACCGCGCGTTGTTGTGACGCCCGCGCGGCGGGGGCATCCGACCGCCCGACGCTGGCCACGCGCTTTTCCGCCTTCCGGTCGCCCGACAGGATCGGATAAATGAAGACCCATGCCACGCCGCCGCCCGCGACCGCGAACAGGAAGGCCATGGCCAGCATCTGCATGTTCATGGCGGCCCCGCTCCTCAGCGACCGTCGGCCGGAGCTTCGGCGGCGTCGAGCGCGGCGGCGAGCCGCCCCTCCTCGCCGTAGTAGCGCGCGCGGTCCCAGAACTTCGGCCGGCCGATGCCGGTCGAGCGATGGCGTCCGATCAGCTTTCCCTGGGCGTCCTCACCGAGCATCTCGTAGATGAACACGTCCTGGGTGATGATGACGTCACCTTCCATGCCCATCACCTCGGTGACGTGGGTAATGCGGCGCGAGCCGTCGCGCAGGCGCGCCGCCTGCACGATGACGTCAACCGAGGCGCAGATCATTTCGCGAATGGTCTTCGACGGCAGCGAATAGCCGCCCATGGTGATCATCGATTCGAGACGCGACAGGGCCTCGCGCGGGTTGTTGGCGTGCAGCGTGCCCATCGAACCGTCGTGGCCGGTGTTCATCCTGCAGCAGGTCGAACGCCTCGGGTCCGCGTACCTCGCCGACGATGATGCGCTCGGGCCGCATACGCAGACAGTTGCGCACGAGATCACGCATGGTCACCTGGCCTTCGCCTTCCAGGTTGGGCGGCCGGGTCTCTAGCCGCACCACGTGCGGCTGCTGCAGCTGCAGCTCGGCGGCGTCTTCGCAGGTGATGATGCGCTCGTCGTGATCGATGTAGCGGGTGAGGCAGTTGAGCAGCGTGGTCTTGCCCGAACCGGTACCGCCGGAAATCAGGGTGTTGACGCGCGACCGACCGATCACCTTGAGCACGTCGGCGCCTTCCGGCGTGATCGAGCCGAACTTGACCAGTTGCTCGAGCGTGAGCTTGTCCTTCTTGAACTTACGAATGGTGAGCGCAGGCCCGTCGATCGACAGCGGCGGCACGATCGCATTGACGCGCGAGCCGTCTGGCAGGCGCGCGTCGCAGATCGGCGACGATTCGTCGACGCGGCGCCCGATCTGGCTGACGATGCGCTGGCAGATGTTGAGGAGCTGCTGGTTGTCGCGGAAGCGGATGCCGGTCTTCTGAATCTTGCCGGCGACTTCGATAAACACAGTCTCGGCGCCGTTCACCATGATGTCGGCGATGTCGTCGCGCGCCAGCAGCGGCTCCAAGGGACCATAGCCGAGAACGTCGTTGCAGATGTCGTCGAGCAGTTCCTCCTGCTCGGAGATCGACATCACGATGTTCTTGATCGCGATGATTTCGTTGACGATGTCGCGGATCTCCTCGCGCGCCGCATCGGCTTCGAGGCGCGCGAGCTGCGACAGGTCGATCGCCTCGATGAGAGCGCCGAAGATCGTGCCCTTCACCTCGTAGTAGGCGTCGGAACGGCGCGATTCCGCGGACGACGACGGCGCCGCGGCCGGGCTGAGCGGCGGAGACGCGACCGTGGCAGGAGGCGCCGAACTCCTGATCTCGCGCGGCGGCTCGGCCGCAGCCGCCGCCGGCGGAGGCGGCGCAATGACGGGCGCCGGCGCGGGTGCCGGCACGGCCGCTGGCCGCGCATTGCCCGGTGCGAGTGTGGAACGCTTGCCAAACACCGCCGCTGCCTCCAACCGCGCTTAAGCGCGGCGCTTGAGTTTTTCGATGAAGGGGCTCAACAGACCGGACCGCGTCCGCTTCGCTTCGACGCGACCCGTCAACAGCTGCGCCAACTGGCGGAAGGTTTCTGCCGCACGATGGTTTGCCGCCATCTCGGCGATCATCTGGCCGTTGTTGGCGGCGGTGCCGAACAATTGCGGCTCGAACGGGATGACCGCCGCCGGCTCGGCTTCCAGCGCCTTGGCGAAGTCGGCGGGCTTGAGCTCGGGCCGCTTCGGCATGCCGACCTGGTTGAGACAGTAATGCGGGTGCTGGTCATTGGGCCGCGCGCTGCGCAGGACGTCGATCAAGTTCTTGGCATTGCGCAAGTTCGCCAGGTCGGGTGCGGCCACGACGAGAATGTCGTCGGCGCCGACCAATGCGCGCTTGGCCCATCCGGTCCACATGTGCGGCACGTCGAGGACGATGCACGGCACCGACGTCCGCAGAACGTCGAGGGCGGTGTCGAACGCCTCGGGGCCGAAATCATACAGGCGCTCGAGCGTCGCCGGCGCGGCAAGCAGGCTGAGATGATCGGTGCACTTCGACAGCAACCGGTCCATGAAACCGGAGTCGATGCGTTCCGGCGAGAACACCGCGTCGGCGATGCCCTGCGGCGGGTCCTGGTTGTAGTCGAGGCCGGCGGTGCCGAAGGGAAGATCTAGATCGGCCACGACGCAGTCGAGCGTCAGGTCGCGGGCGATCGCCCAGGAGACGTTATGGGCGACCGTCGAAGCGCCGACGCCGCCCTTGGCGCCGACGACCGCTACGGTGCGGCCAACCGGCTTGGCATCGGGCGCCGAAAACAGGCCGGACACCGCGCGTATGATGTCGAGCGCGCCGACCGGCGCCATGATGTAGTCGCTCACGCCGCGGCGGACGAGCTCGCGATAGAGCACGATGTCGTTGAGCCTGCCGACGACGATCACGCGGGTTCCCGCGTCGCAGACGTCGGCCAGCGTGTCGAGCCCGGCCAGAAGGTCGTCGCCGCGGCCCATCGTTTCGAGGATGATGACATTGGGCGTCGGGGCGGCGCGATAGGCCTCGACCGCGGCGGCGACGCCGCCGGTCTGCACCTTGAGATGGGCCTTGCCCATGCGGCGATCCTCGCCCGATGCCTGCATGACGGCGGCGGTCTCCGCCGACTCGCAGAAGGCCTGGATCGAAATGCGCGGGACCGGCGCAATGTGCTCGTCCCGGGCGGTCTCGGTGGCGGCGGTCTCCGCCGCCCCTGCTGGCGGATTGAATCTGATCATTGGCCCACGTCGGTTATCTTGGCTTTGTTGGAGTCTGCATTCGCGGCAGCCGTCGATTCGCCCTTGCGATACTTGTCGAGCACGATCGAGCGGCGGGCCGCATAGACTGGCGTCTCGCCGCGCGGCTGAACCAGGTCGGCCGGGTTGTCCACCATGGCGGCCAGGTTGCGCTGATTGGCGCAGCCATAGTTCCAATAGGAATCGTTTTCGATGTACGGGCGGCCGGCGCCCGGCCCGATGTCGTTCGGCCACAGGCCGCACGGCCCGGCGGACGCCGTCATCTTCGGGTAGTTGAGCTTGAGCGTCGCCATGATGCGCGGATCGACCGGCCGATAGGGCCGGGTGGCGACGGCGCCCGCGGGAACGCCGGATGCCGCCAGGATGGAGCGCACGTCACTGAGCGCCTCGTGGGCGGCACGGGCGTTTTCCGTGCCGGCCGGCACCTCGACGATGATCCCGCCGGTCGCTTCGCGCCGCCACGCATGGGCGAAGGAGGCAACGTCGGCGCGCTGCGCCGGCGTCAGGCCGCCGCGGGCGCGGCCGACGAACAGTTCGACGGTGCGCTCCCCCTCCTTGATGGCGATCGGGTGGCGCTGCTGGTAGTCGGCCGGCGCCAGGTCGGCGATGCCGGTGGTGACCTCAGAGCGGTTGTGCTGGCAGGCCGCGAGAGCCATGCCGGCGCCGAGGAGCAGCAAGGCTCGCGCCGCCATCGGGCGCCGTCGGCTCGGCCGCATGAGCGGAAGGTTGAATTTGGTCATCTGTCTTGTCCTTGATGCGACCGTCAGTCGAGGATGAAGCCGTAGTCGCCGCGATAGCCCTTCACTATCTCGCGCTTGCCGGCGACCCCGTAGATGCGGTTGAAGCGACCGAGCAGCACCGCCGCCGGATCGGTGGCGTCGACGAAACCGTCATCGGGACGCGACAGCTCCTTGCGCGCCACCGCCCGCACCACGTAGGGCGTGACGATCACCATGAGCTCGGTCTGCCGGTTGACGTATTCGCGGCTCTTGAACAGCGTGCCGAGCACGGGCAGCTGCAGCAGGCCGGGCAAGCCCTGGATCGCCTGCTTCGTCTGCTCCTGGATCATGCCGGCCATGGCCATCGAGCCGCCGGATGGAATCTCCAGGGTGGTGTCGGCGCGGCGGGTCTTGATCGAGGGAAGCACGCCGCCGCTGAGCAGGGTCAGCGCACCCTCGTTAGAGAGCTCCGACACCTCGGTCGTCACCTTGAGGCTGATGCGGCCCTCGGTCAGCACCACCGGGGTGAAATTGAGACCGACGCCGAACTTCTTGTACGTCACCGACTGGGTACAGACGCGGGTCACGGGATCGCAGTTGTAGCCGGCCAGCACCGGGAACTCGCCGCCGGCCAGGAATGTGGCGCTTTCGCCAGAGATCGCCGTGAGATTGGGCTCGGCCAGGGTGCGCATCACGCCGGCGCGCTCCATGGCGCGGATGGTGGCGCCAATGCGCGGAAAACCGTTGGCAAAGCTGCCGTCGGAGCCGCGGTTGATGGCGCCCTGCGTGTCGATGAAGCTGCCGCTGAGCGCGGAACCGGTCGCGCCGAACGGATTGCTGTTGTTGAAGTTGACCACGGCGGTGCCGTGGTTCAGCGTGCCGTTGAGGTCGACGCCGAGCTGCTTGACAACGTCGCGCTGCACTTCCGCCACCGTGACCTTGAGCATGACCTGGTCGCGGCCGCGAATGGTCAGCCCGTTGACGACCTTGCCGTCGCCCACCAGCCGGCTGGCGATGTCGTAGGCCTGCTGCGACTCGCCGGGATTGGACACGCTGCCGGTAAGCATCACGCCGTCGGCGACGCCCTCGATCTTGATGTCGGCCTGCGGCATCGTCTGCTTGAGCGCCGCCCGCACGCCGTTGAGATCGCGCGTCACCGCAATGTCGAAGGCAGCGACCTGCTTGCCCTCGCCGTCGAAGAAGAACACGTTGGTCTGCCCCACCTCGACGCCGATGAGGTAGGCGCGGCGCGCCGAACGCACGACAGCGTTGGCGATCTGCGTGTTCGCGACCAGCACGTCCTTGGCGTCGCGCGGCAGATCGACCACGACCGATTTGCCCTTGCCGAGCGGGATGAACCTTACGTTTCCGTCGGTTCCGGTAATCACCGGCCCCACGGCATCCGATTCCGCCGGGACGGCCGGCACGGCGGCACTCAGACTCGTGAGCGCCACGACGGCTGCGAACACGACTTGGCGGACCATCAACTTCGTCGGCATGACACGCTTCCCCCGTTACGGCGAAATGATTACGGTTTGGCCGAAGCGCTCGATGGCGCCGGCGCGACGTTTGCGCTTGCCGTCGTCGCTCTCGGGCGGCGCACTGGCATCGATGATGCTGCGCAGGGCGAGCGTGAGCGTGCCAAGCTGGCGCGACAGCGCGAGCTGCTCGGCCTGACGCGGGCTGAGCTCGAGCGTAGCGGTCTTGCCGACGACGACGCGCTGCCCGTTCTTCTCCTCGACCGTCTGGTCGATGGCGAGCACGCGGACGTTGGTCAGGATCGTCTCGCTGGTATGCACGTCGACGCCGGATGCCTTCTCGGCCTCCTTGTCGCGTCGGCTGAGAATGACGTCGACATGGTCATTGGGCAGGATGAAGCCGCCGGCCCCGGTTTCCGGAGAGATGTCGGTCGAAATAGCCCGCATGCCGGACGGCAGGATCGCGGCCATGAAGCCGGAGCCGTTGGCCTTGATCAGCTTGGCCTCGCGAATCGGCTCGCCCAGCACCATCGGCGAGCGCGCAATGGAGCCCGTCAGCTGCTGGATGGCGTCAGGCCGATCGCTCTTGCGGACGAAATTCGCGCTGGCGGCGGCGGTGGGCCAGATCTGCCACTGCATCTCGTTGGGAGACACGACCTGGCCCATGTTGATATCGGTCTTGGCCACCAGAATCTCGACCGTGTCGATCGGGGCGGCGGCCTGTTGCTGCGGCGGCGGAGGGGGCGGCGGCTCGGAGCCCGCCATCAGGTACGCGGCAATGCCTGCCGCACCCAAGGCCACGCCCAGAACGACGATTTGAGCGGTTTTCATACGCTTCACTTCCGGGGATCACGTTCAGGCCGGACCTGGCCTTCGCGGGTGATTTCACCAGCGAAACGTCAATCCATGGTTAATGAGGCGTATCCAAATCGCGTTAATGGGAAATTATCGCAGCAGACGCGCGGGACAGGGCTTTCCGGCCCCTCACTGTCCAGCGAACGTCATCCAGACTGATTCGGGGTAGACCATGAGGGCGGCCGCCGCCAGCGCGATGCCGTAAGGGACGCCGGCATCCAGGCGGTGCAACCGCCACGCCCATTCCTGCCCGGACAGGTAGCTCGGCAACGGCAGGGCGCGGTAGCGCAGGATCAAATAAGTCAGCGCGCCGCCGAACAGCGATGCCCAGACGAAATAGGTCAGCAGCTGATCGAAGCCGAGCCACAGCGCCGTGGCGGCGGCGAGCTTGGCGTCACCTCCGCCGATCCAGCCGCAGGCGAACATGACGAACGTAGCGGAGAATACCAGGAGGGCGGCGCCGAGGTGCATGCCGAGGGTCGCCAGAGGCATGCCGGTCAAGCCGGCAAGGACGAAGAAGCCCGCCAGAAGAATGAGGGAAATGCGGTTGGAGATGGTCATGGTCAGAAGGTCGCTCGACGCCGCGAACGCCATCATGGCCGGGAACAACAACAGCCGGACCGTATCGATCACCATCACCCACCGCCCCGATCTCGCGAGAGCCGCGCTGGTGGGAACGCGCGCCTGCGTTCCCGCGCTGTCGATTGTGTGCTCTGTCGCCCGCGCCACATGCCGGGCGACAGGAGCACGAGGTCAATCGCTTACTGAAGATTGTCCTTCACAGCCTGGAACGTCGCATTGAGGTTGGTGCCGACTCCGCGCACCACGACGATGATCGCAACCGCAATGCCGGCCGCAATCAGGCCGTACTCGATCGCGGTAGCACCGCTCTCGTCCTTCAGCAGGCTCTTCAACATCGACATATCGACATCCTCCGATAGTGGCGCCGCCAATTTGGGCGCAACGACTTCCTAAGGAACAAATCTAAAAAAGCCGTGAGGCCGTTCGTTCGGCTTTTCGATTTGTTTGCTGCGATCGCCGGCAAACAAAAAGGCTCGGGCGATGAGCCCGAGCCTTGGCCGACGCCAGAGGCGTGAGCTTACTGAAGGTTGTCCTTGACGGCCTGGAAGGTCTTGTTGAGGTTGGTGCCGACGCCGCGGACGACGACGATGATCGCAACCGCAATGCCGGCGGCGATGAGGCCGTACTCGATGGCGGTCGCGCCGGACTCGTCCTTCACGAACTTCATAAGGGTCTTCATAGAGGGCTCCTTGATGCACGCGTGACTGTCTGAGCACGAGCAGGTGAGCCGTTGTTGTCCGACTTAACCCGATCGTTCGTGCAGACTAGGAGGGAAGTCGTTGCGTCACAGTTAATTTGCCCACCGACATATCGAGCATTCAAAGCTATTTTCGACTTGGTTAACAACGATTTGATGCTCATGCGTGCAACCGGATCCACATTCCGCGCGCGCACCCCTTGCCGCCGCCCAAGATCGACGCTCGGCATAGAGCCGGCGGCACGGGCCGATTTCTTGCCGCCGCATCGGGTGCAGCAGCCACGGCGGGCGCGCCCGGCGCCGATGGGCACGACGATCGCGGCGGACCATGCGGGCGCAATCGAATTCCGTTGGTTAGCGAACAGTCACCGGCGCTCCGCGGGTGGTCAGGGGCACGGCAACTCTCTGCAAACGGTCGTCTGCTAAGGAATTCAGCGGATCGGCTGCGTGACGCCCGAACAATCCGGAGCTTCTCGATCATGCTCAGGCATTGCAAAATCAAAGCTGCGCGCGGCGCGAAATGCCTGCTGCGCCTCGTGCCGTTTCGCCGGCTGGCGCGCAGCCAGGACGGTGTCGCGGCGGTCGAGTTCGGCATGGTGGCCGCGCCCTTCCTCGGGCTGCTGTTCGCCATCTCCGAGCTGGGCCTCGTGTTCTTCGCCGGCCAGACGCTGGAAACGGCGACGGCGGATACCAGCCGTCTCATCCTGACCGGGCAGGCCGTCGGCTTCGACGCAACGACGTTCAAGCAACAGGTCTGCAGCCGCCTGCATGGCCTGTTCGGCAGTCAAAGCGCCTGCACCGCGAACCTCATGATCCAGGTGCAGAACCTGCAAAAGACATTCGGGCATGTGCCGCCCAAGCCGAAGCCCGATCCGATCACTGGAAAATATCCCGACGACGCCTACGACGGCGGCGGGCCGGGCTGCGTCGTCATCGTGCGAGTCATGTACGTGTGGCGGGTCTACGCCACGCTCGGCTTCAACCTGTCCGACGTGGCCCCCGGCAAGCGCCTGCTGATGGCGACCGCAGCCTTCCGCAACGAGCCCTATGGAGCTCCGGCATGTTGAGCATGCGACTCGTCACGACGCTGGCGCGGCGCCGGCTGCGGCAGCTCCAGCGCGATGAACGCGGCCTCTCGGCGATCGAGTTCGCCATGCTGGCGCCGCTGATGATCGCCCTCTACTTCGGCGTGGTCGAGATCTCGCAGGGAGTCGCCATCGACCGCAAGGTGATGCTGTCGGCGCGAACCGTCGCCGACCTGGTGTCGCAGCAGCTCAACAGCATCACCAAGAGCGAGATCGACAACCTCGTCCTGGCGGCAACGACGGTGACCGAGCCGTATCCGACGACGCCGCTCAAGACCGTCGTGTCGCAGGTGAAGATCGACGTGACGACCGCTGTAGCGACCATCGACTGGAGCTATGCCGGACCGGGCGCCACTGCGCGGGCAGCCAACAGCAACGTGACGTCGGTCATCCCGCCGGAGCTCATCCCTCCGGTGGACCCGAAGGCGTCGCCCATCTACCTGATCTGGGGCGAGACCCAATACGCCTACGTCCCGGTCTTCGCCAAGCCGATCATCGGCCCGCTGACGTTCAAGGAGCAGAGCTTCATGAGCCCGCGGCAGTCGACGAAGATCGACAAGAGCGGCTTCTGACGGCGCTCACGCCCGGGCCGGCGCGGGCGGAATCGGCAGCACCGTCGTCGCCTTGATCTTTTCCATTGCGAACCGCGACGTCACGTTCTTGAGCGGCACGGCGGCGATCAGGCGCTTGTAGAAGGCGTCATAGCCGGCGATGTCGGGCACCACCACGCGCAGCATGTAATCCACATCGCCTGCCATGCGATAGAATTCCATCACCTCCGGCATGGCGCCCACGACGTCGGCGAAGTTGGCAAGCCAGTCGCGCGAATGGTCGCCAGTCTCGATCGACACGAAGACCGTGACCCCGAGACCGATCTTGTCCTGATCGACCAGGGCGACGCGCCGCTGGATCACGCCTTCGGCCTCGAGCCGCTGGATTCGCTTCCAGCACGGCGTCGACGACAGGCCGACCCGGCTGCCGATCTCGGCAACCGACAGCGAGGCGTCCTCCTGCAGCACGGCGAGGATTTTGCGGTCGATGGCATCCATGCTTGGCACCCCATGGCGAGTGGGATGCATCTTACCCAAGTGCATTCCTTTGTAGAAGAAGTTTCTTTTTTTAGCAGTGAATGCTGCGTTCTGAGATAATAAATTCTATTTCAGGCATACTCAATGCCGCCGCGCCGTGGCAATCCCGGAACCCGTAGCCTATGCCGACACCCATACTTCTGCTCCGCCGCCTGTTCGCCATCATCGCTGTGCTGGCCGCGACGGCCAGCGCGCCCGCTCCGGCCCTCGCTCAGGGCGCCGCGACCGAGCACCCCGGCCCGCTGGTCTCTGCCGCATGGCTCAAGGCCCGCCTCGGCGATCCTGATCTGGTCATCGTCGACATCCGTTCCGCCCTCGATGGCGGCGGCCAGGAGGCCTACCTCAAGGCGCATATCCCGGGCGCCGTGCACAGCGACTACGACAAGGCCGGCTGGCGGGTGACGCGCAACAACATTCCGCTGATGCTGCCGACCGTCCCGGAGCTGGAAAAGCTCATCGGTGAACTCGGTATCGACGAGGACAGCCAGGTCGTCGTGGTGCCGGCAGGCGTCAATGTACTCGATTTCGGCGCGGCTGCCCGCGTCTATTGGACCCTGAAGGTTCTGGGACACGACAAGGCATCGATCCTCGACGGCGGCTTCGCGGCGTGGGCGGCCGATCCGGCCAACCCGACCGAGAGCGGACGACACCCGCCTTCGCCGAGAATTTTCACCGCCGCGCTTGACAGGTCGCTGCTGGCGAGCGTCGAGGAGGTCGAGCACGCGTCGCGTTCGGGCAATGCCAGCCTGGTCGATGCGCGTCCGGCCACGTTCTTCAGCGGCAAGGTCAAGCACGACAAGGCGCTCGCCTACGGTCACATCCCGGGCGCGCGCAACTTCGACAGTGCCCTGCTCTATGATGCCAAGACCAATCGGCTGAAGCCGAAAGCGGAGCTGGCGGCTATCTTCGCAGCGGTGCCGGCCGGTCCGGTCACCAGCTATTGCAATACCGGCCACTGGGCGGCGACCGACTGGTTCGTGCTGTCGGAAATCCTGGGGCGCAAGGACGTCAAGCTGTTTCCCGGCTCGATGGTGCAATGGACGGCCGACGAACGCCGGCCAGTGGACTCGCAGCGCACCAAATGGGATGACCTGAAGAAGGCGCTCGGGTTCGGATCCTGACGCGCGGCACCAAGTCCGACAGTGGCTGACATGACGGTTGCAACAACGGCCGACAAGCCGGCGGTAGCATGGCCGGGCGACTGGCTGTTCCTCGCGGCGGCGTGTGGGGCTGCGCTGCTGCTCGCTGCGCTCGTCTGGCTCGACGGCCAGCCGGCCTCCGCCGCGCTGATCGGCCTCGGCTTCGCGCTCGGCATCGCCTTCTTTCGCGCCGAATTCAGTTTCACGGCGGCGTGGCGCCGCTTTCTTGTGCGCGGCGAGGCGGGCGGGCTCATGGGGGCGTTCCTCCTCATTGCAGTCGCCGCGCTGGCGATCGTCCCGGTGGCGGCGCTGGTGCCGGGCTTCGGCGGCGCCATCGCGCCGCTCGGTCCGTCGCTGCTCATCGGGTCGTTCGTTTTCGGCATCGGCATGCAACTCGCCAATGGCTGCGGCTCCGGCACCCTCTACACGGCCGGAAGCGGTTCCGGTCGCATGCTGATCGCGCTCGCCTTCTTCGTCGTCGGCAGCGTGATCGGCAGCCTGCACCTGCCGGCATTCCTCGCGCTCGGCGGCGCCGACCCGATCGTCGCGAGCCAATATCTCGGGCCGTGGGGCGGACTCGCGGCGACGTTGGCGAGCCTTGCGATTGCGGCCGCGATCGTCGGCGCGATGGCGCGCCGCCGCGGCGCCAACGTCCTGCCGAGCCGCACCATCGTGATCGGCGCGGTCGCCATCGGCCTGTTGTCGATCGCAGTGTTCGTGGCCGGCCGCCATCCGTGGAGCGTGACCTTCGGCTTCACCATGTGGGGCGCCAAGATCGCAAGTGCTCTCGGCTTTGACTTGTCGAGCCAGCCGTTCTGGCAGTGGCCGGGGCCGAAGCGCGCGCTCACCGATTCCGTCCTGACCGACACGTCGAGCCTCACCGACTTCGGCATGATCTTTGGCGCCATGGCGGCGGCCGCAGCCCTGCGTCCGTTCGCGCGCGCCGATTGGCCGCCATTGAAATCGCTCGCGGCGGCGGCGCTCGGCGGCCTGCTGATGGGTTGGGGCGCGCGGCTGGGATTTGGCTGCAACATCGGGGCTTTTGTCGGCGGCGTCGCGTCGGGCTCGCTGCATGGCTGGGTGTGGTTCGCTTCGGCGCTCGCCGGCTGCACGGTCGGCATCCGGCTGCGGCCGTGGTTCGGCCTCTCGCGCGAGTGACGCCATGCGGCTCGTCTATGCGCTCGTCTTCGTGCTCGGCCTGGCGGCGATCGTGTTCGACCATCTGGCGAGCCCGTCCACCGGCCGCGCCATGTCGCCGGAGGATTTTTCCGGCGCCTGCGCGCCGTGCGGCGCCCCCTGCCCGTCGACGCAAAGCAGATAGATCACGCCAACAGCGGGCGCGCGGCCAGCAGGGCTTCGACGTCCGACCGCCGTGGCGCACTGGAGCCGCCGCCCCAACGGGTGCATTTGAGCGCCGCGCTGGCGGCGGCGAAACGCAGCGCCGCGATCTCCGGCGCGCCTTCCGCCAGCGCCAGCGCGAAGGCGCCGTGAAACACATCGCCGGCCGCCAGGGTGTCCTCGACCGTGACGGCGAATACCGGCATGCGGCGCACCGCGTCGCCGTCGCGCCACAAAATGTCGTTGGCGCCGTCGGTCACGGCGACAAAGCTTTGCGTGCACGCGCCGATGCGCATCAGCGCGGCGCCGAGGTCATCGACACCGGCGGTGGCGCGCAAGGCCTCGGCCGAAAACACGAGGTGCGTCGCCAACGTCACGAGGGCGTCCTCCGCGAGCATCGGGCCGTCGCCGTCGACGACGACCGTTATGCCGCGACGGCGCGCGGCGGCACAGATGGGCGCGACGAGATCCGGGAGCCAATTGTCGACCAGCACGGTGTCGGCGCCGGCGACCAGCGCCGCCGGATCGTCAACCGTGGCGGCGAACAGCCGTTCGTCACAGCGCGTCGCGATCATGCGGTCGCCCGCCGCATCGACCACCACGCTGGACACCGCGGAGGTCACACCGGCAACGCGCACGACGCGAGACGCGACGCCGTCCCGGGCGAGCCCGGACAGGATGCGGTCGCCGATCGCATCGGCCGGCGGCCCGCCAAGCGCGGCGACCAGCTCCGCGCGTCCGCCCAGGCGGGCGATGGCGATGGCCGCGTTGGCGGCACAGCCGCCGACCACCGACAGGAAGGCGCTGGCCTGCGCCTTCGCTTCCGGCGTGGGAAAGCGCTCGACCCGGAACACCTCGTCGAGCACAGCCATGCCGGCGCACAGGATGCGCGGCGCCACGGCGCGGATCACTGCGGCCCGGGGTCTTCGACCCAGGCGCGGATGATGTGGTGGGCGATGGCGACCGGCGGCGGCGTCATGATGCGGCCGGGGTGCCGGCGCAGCAACATGCTGGCGACCTCTTCGCGATCGAACCAGCGCACGTCCTCGAGCTCGCTGCGGTCCACCGTGACGTCCGTCGACAGCGCCTCGGCATGGCAGCCGATCATCAGTGACATCGGGAAGGGCCACGGCTGCGAGGCAAAATAGGCCACGCGTCCGCACACAATGCCGGCTTCCTCGAGGGTCTCGCGACGGACCGCCTGCTCGATCGATTCCCCGGGCTCCACGAACCCGGCCAGGCATGACCACATTCCCGGCACGAAGCGCGCCTGGCGTCCGAGCAGGCAACGATCGCCAGAGGCCACCAGCATGATCACCACCGGGTCGGTGCGCGGGAAATGCTGGGCCCGGCAGGCCGGGCAGTCGCGCCGCCATCCGCCCTGCACGAGCGCGGTCGGCTGCCCGCAGGTAGCGCAGAACCGGTGGCGCGCGTGCCAATGCAGCAGCGCCTTCGCCTCGGCAATCGCCGCGAGATGCTCCGTCGAGGTCAGGCCCTGCACCGCAATGGAGCGCAGATCACTGACGAGAAGGTCGTCGCGGCTTTTGAGCGCCTCGGCGCCCGCCGCATCGAGCCCAATGCCGAAGCGGCCGACGCCGTCGACGAGCCCGAGGAACACGCGCTCGCCCGGCGCCGCCAGCGCGCCGGCGGCATCGAGCGTGAACAGCGGGTCGATGCCGTCGCCGGTCTTTTTCATGACCACCCACTCGCCGCCAATCGCATAAGCGCGCGCGGCGCGATCCCGTTCGGTCGCCGCCATGAACGCGTCATCGCCGCGCCGTGCCGCGGCCCGGTCCAGCATATTGGCGGTGTAGCCGAGCGCAGGTTTTGGTCCGAGATCGGGACGAGGAGACATTTTTTCCGCTGTCCAGGGAGAGGAGGAAAGTCGCATGGTCGGGACGCGCGTGCAACTTGCCGCGCCGGGCGGCACGGCGGCAACCGCTCAGATGCCGCGAAAAGCCCGGCGTGGATGACGCCGGCCGCACGCTTGCTTTCTCGCCCTGTTGGCCCGATATAGGGAGCGGGAGGTTGGCGGTGGACGAGCCACTCGCCAACCGGGTCAGGTCCGGAAGGAAGCAGCCCTAACGAGCTCCGGTTCGGGTCGCTCGTCAGCCTCCCACGCCCAAGCAGGAAATCGCCGATACGCCGGACGCGTCCGGGGCGGGCCGGAGGCTTGATGAACGACGCCACGACGCCCGACAGCGGCCAGCGGTCCGGCTTCGACCAGACGCCTGTCGGCGCCTACCGCGTGCTCGCGCGCAAATACCGGCCGCAGACCTTCGCCGACCTGATCGGCCAGGACGCCATGGTGCGCACGATCACCAATGCGTTCGCCACGGGCCGCATTCCCCAGGCCTGGATCCTCACCGGCGTACGCGGCGTCGGCAAGACCACGACGGCGCGCATTCTCGCCCGCGCGCTCAACTACGAGCTCGCCGACGGCTCGATCACCGGCCCGACCACGGACCTGCCGCAGCTCGGCGTGCACTGCCAAGCCATCATGGAAAGCCGGCACCCGGACGTCATCGAGATGGATGCGGCGTCGCACAACGGCGTCGACGACATCCGCCAGATCAACGACGCGGTGCGCTATGCGCCGGTGACCGCCCGCTACAAGGTCTACATCCTCGACGAAGTGCACATGCTGACGCCGCAGGCGTTCAACGCCCTGCTCAAGACGCTCGAGGAGCCGCCGCCGCACGTCAAGTTCGTGTTCGCCACCACCGAGATCCGCAAGGTTCCGGTGACAGTGCTGTCGCGCTGCCAGCGCTTCGACCTGCGCCGCATCGAAGCCGCCGCGCTAGTGAAGCACCTCGATGCGATCTGCACCCGGGAAGGCATCGGCGCCGAGCCCGACGCGCTGGCGCTGATTGCGCGCGCCGCCGAGGGCTCCGTGCGCGATGCACTGTCGCTGCTCGACCAGGCGGTCGCCCACGCCGGCAGCGGGGCCGCCGCTGCAGCCAAGGGCGCAAACGTGCTGGTGCGCGCCGAGGAGCTGCGCCAGATGCTCGGGCTGGCCGACCGCACCCGCATCATCGATCTGTTCGACGCGCTGATGCGCGGCGACGTCGCCAGCGCGCTCGCCAGCCTGCGCGAGCAATACGACTACGGCGCCGACCCGGCCGTGGTGCTCGCAGATCTTGCCGAGTTCACGCATTTCGTCACGCGGGTGAAAGTGGTGCCGTCGGTGGCCGACGACGTGTCGCTGGCCGAAGCCGAGCGCACGCGCGGGCGGGGCTTCGCCGCCGCGCTGTCCATGCGCGTGCTGGCGCGCACCTGGCAGATGCTGTTCAAGGGGCTCGCCGAGGTGAAGGAGGCCGCCAAGCCGATCGCCGCCGCCGAGATGGTGCTGGTGCGCATCGCCTACGCGGCCGACCTGCCGAGCCCGGACGAGGTGATCCGCTCGCTGAGCGGTGGCGATGCAGCACAATCCGGCAATGGCTTTGCGGCGTCTGCCGCCGCGGTGTCTGCCGCCGCGGCGCCGGCCAGAATGACTGCGGCGCCGAGCGCAAGCGGTGCGCCGACCGCGCGTCCGCCGCTGCCGCCATCGACGCGCGCCATGGCGCCGGCGCGCGATGCCGTTGCCCGCCTGGCCGAGCCGGCCGCCGCGCCGGCGGCGCCGACGCCCCCGGCCCTGACGGTGGCGCGGTTCGAGGACCTGATCGCGCTCGCCGCCGAGCGGCGCGATCTCGTGGTCAAGACCGCGCTCGAGCGCGACGTCCGCCTGGTGCGGTTCGAGGACGGCAAGCTCGAAGTGGCGCTTGAGCCGGGTGCCGCCGCGACCCTCGTCGGCGAGCTGTCGCGCAAGCTGTCGCAATGGACGGGCAAGCGCTGGATGGTGGCGGTGTCGGCCGAGCCGGGCGCCCCGACCGTGAAGGCGCAGGCCGAGGAGCGCCGCGCCGAGCTCATGCGCGGCTTGACCGCCGATCCACTGGTGCAGGCCGTGCTCAACCGGTTTCCCGGTGCCGAGATCGTCGATGTGCGTCGGCCGGCCGACGCGGGCGCGCCGCCGGTGGCCGCCGTGCCGGTCGAGACCGGCGCCGACGATGAACCTATTCCCGAGCCGCCGTCCGACGACGAGTCCGCCTTCGGGGCGCACGGGCTGGCGAGCGATCACGACGATGGCGCGTGAGCGCCGCGCGCGGGCGCGCCGCCGCGGCGGACGCGCCGCACCGACCGAACAGGAGCCGACATGGCCGATTTCATGGGAATGATGAAGCAGGCGGCACAGCTGCAGGCCAAGGTGCAGGAGATGCAGGCCGAGCTCGAGCAGATCGAGGTCGAGGGCGTGGCCGGCGGCGGTCTGGTGAGCGTCAAGCTCAGCGCCAAGGGCGAGATGAAGGGCGTGTCGATCGACGGCTCGCTGCTCAAGGCAGAGGAAAAGGATATCGTCGAGGATCTGGTCATGGCCGCGCATGCGGATGCCCGCCGCAAGGCTGAGGCCGTGATGCAGGAAAAAATGAAGACCCTTACCGGCGGCCTGCCGCTGCCGCCCGGCCTGAAGCTGTTTTGATTTCCTGCGACCGAGCGCCATCGGTCCAAACCGCGCCGCCAGACCCGATACGGCGGGCGCACGGGAGAACAATCGTGGACAAGAAACTCGATGTGGAAGCCATGTCGGCAGCGATCGCTGGCTTCCTCGCCTGCCATGTTCTGACCTGCCGGTTCCTGGTGCAGGAAGGCGTGATCGATGCTGATCGTTTGATTGCTTTCCTGGAAAGCGCGATGACGGAAATGAGCCCGGGCCTGGAAGACCAGCGCTCGCTGTTCGGCCTCGACCAATTGATCAAGGCGCTGCGCAGCCCGACATCGGCCAGGGACATGCAATAGAAGCTCCGCTTGGTTCTCCGCACGAATCGCTCATGCCCAGTGCCGTTGCCGGCCCCGAAATCGAGCGCCTGATCCAACTGCTCGCGCGCCTGCCCGGCCTGGGGCCGCGCTCGGCGCGCCGCGCGGCGCTGCACCTCATCAAGAAGCGCGAGCCGCTGATGGGACCGCTGGCGGCGGCGCTGCAGACCGCGCTCGACAAGATCGTTGTGTGCGGCGTGTGCGGCAACATCGACACCCAGAACCCCTGCACGGTCTGCACCGATCCGCGGCGTGATCCCTCCATCATCGTGGTCGTCGCCGACGTGGCCGACCTGTGGGCGCTGGAGCGGGCCGGCGCGATTTCCGCCCGCTACCACGTGCTCGGTGGCACGCTGTCGCCGCTCGACGGCGTCGGCCCCGACGACCTGACCATCGATGCGCTGGTCAACCGCGCCCACGACAACAGCGTGCGCGAGATCGTCCTCGCCCTCAACGCCACGGTCGATGGGCAGACCACCGCGCATTACATCACCGACCTCGTGCACAATGCCGACGTGAGGGTGACGCGGCTCGCGCATGGCGTTCCGGTGGGGGGCGAACTGGATTATCTCGACGAGGGCACGCTCGCGGCCGCCATCCGGCAACGCACGCCGTTCTGACCCTCGGCGCGTCAGGCCGCGCGGCCGTTGGTGCCGAGGGCGGCGAAATGACCGCGCGCCTGCAGCCAGGCAAGCAGCAGGAAGCTCGGGATCGCGGCGGCGGCGCAGATGGCGAAGAACCAGAACCAGCCGGCATATTCGGCAACGTAGCCGGCGCCGGACGACAGATAGGTGCGGCCGACCGCGGCGAGCGCGGTGAGCAAGGCGTATTGCGTCGCTGTGTGCAGCGGGTTGTTGCACAGGGCGGACAGGTAGGCGACGAAGATCACGGTGCCGATGGCGCTGGTGAAATTCTCCGTCACGATGGCGAAGGTGAGCATCGCGAGGTCGTGGCCGATCACCGCCTGCCACGAGAAGGCGAGGTTCGCCAGCGCCTGAAGGATGCCGCCGATCCACAGGCTGGTCACCAGCGGATAGGCGCGCGCCACGAACCCGCCGGCAAATCCGCCGATCAGCGTGGCGGCGAGACCCACGCCCTTGATGATGGCGGCGTATTCGTTGCGCGAGAAGCCGAGGTCAATGACGAAGGGCGCCGTCATCACGCCGGCAAGCGCGTCGGTGAACTTGAACAATACGACGAACAGCAGCACGACCAGCGCCATGTCGCGGCTCAGGAAATCCATAAAGGCGCCGTAAGCGGCGTGCGCCACGCGCAGGACCGGATTCTCGCGCCCATGCGCCGCCTGGTCGGCCGCAGCCGTGGCCGACGTCTCGGGCTCCGTGGCCACCAGCGTGGTGGCGATGCCGACCAGCACCAGCGCCGCCATGGCGACATAGCCCGCCGTCCACGCAGCTGCCTTGGTCAGCCCGACATCCTCGAACCCGCTGACCATGAACAGCGCGCCGGCGGTCGACGCCAGCATGCCGACGCGATAGGCGGCGACGTAGGACGCCATGCCGGCCGCCTGCTCGCTCTCCGGCAGGCTCTCGATGCGGAAGGCATCGATCACGATGTCTTGCGTGGCCGACGCGGTGGCGACCAGCAGCGCTCCGCCGAGCACGACATAGGCCGGGACCGTCGCCGGGTCGCACAGGCCGAGCACCACGATCGAGACGATCAGCATGAGCTGGGCCAGCACCAGCCAGCCGCGCCGCCGGCCGAGCAGCTTTGACAAAACCGGGGCGTCGAGCGCATCCACCACCGGCGCCCACAGGAACTTGATCGTGTAGGGCGTGCCGGCGAGCGCGAACAGCCCGATGGTGCCGAGGTCGACGCCCGACTCGCGCATCCACACCAGCAGCGTCGAGCCCGACAGCGCCAGCGGCAGCCCGGCGGAAAAGCCGAGAAACATCACGATCAGCACGCGGCGCTTCAGGTAGACCGCGACCGAATCGGCGAGCGAGCGACGAGCGGGAGCGACCTCAGGCGCGACAGTCATGCGATGGACCTTTTCTGGCGCTCAATCGCGGCGGAGAAATCACTCCGCTGCGTCGATTTTGCGGCCGAGCGGCGACGGCAGCACCAGAGGCGTGGCGCGCGACGTGTCCTCGCCGTCGAATTCCAGCGCCTCGATGCGTCCGCCGCGCTTGGTGATCTTGTCGGTCGAAACCAGGATCTGAGCAACGTCCTCGTTGGCCTTGCCGAAATGCTGCTGCAGCTTGAGCACGCGGTCGTGCAGGCGGCCCAGATCGTCCATCAGATGGCCGACCTCGGTCCGGATCTGGTGCGCCGCCTCGCGCATCTTGGCATCGCGCCGGATGTGCTGGATCACCTGGATGGCCAGCACCAGGAGCGTAGGCGAGACCAGCAGCACCTGCGCCCGGTAGGCCTTCTGGATGATGTCGTCGAACCCGTCGTGCAGATCGGCATAGACCGACTCCGACGGCACGAACATCAGCGCCAGATCCTGCGTCTCGCCCGGGAGGAGGTAGCGCGCCGCGATGTCATTGACGTGCTTGAGCACGTCCTGGCGCACGCGCTGGGCCGCCTGCTTCCGGGCCTCGTCGGTCGTCCCGTCGCGGAACGCCGTGAACGCCTCGAGCGGGAATTTGGCATCGATGATGAGCGGCCGCCCGTCGTCGGCCAGGAACACGGCGCAATCCGGCCGCGTCCGGTTCGACAGCGTGAACTGGAACGCGTAGGCGTCCGTGGGCAGGGCGTCGCGAATGATCGCCTCCATCCGGCCCTGCCCGAAGGCGCCGCGCGTCTGCTTGTTGGCCAGGATTTCCTTGAGCGAGGTGACCTGCGAGGACAGCTCGGTGAGGTTCTTCTGCGCGTTGTCGATGACGGCGAGGCGCTCGTGCAGGTTCTGCAGGCGGTCCATGGTCTGCTGCGTGGTCGACGTCAGCGACTGGTTGAGGCGATGGCTCGCCGAGGCCAAGCTGTCGCTGACGAAGCGAGCGAGTTCGGCCTGGCGGCCGGTCAGCGTCTCGTTCATGGCGCGCAGGCCGCCCATGGTCTCGGCCTGAGTCAGGGCGAGCGCCGCCATGCGCTCCTCGAACTCGCGGGCGCGCATCGCGGCGGCAGCTGCCTCCTCGCGGCGCTCGCGCACGGCGCGCGCCTGCAGGACCGCCAGCACGATCAGCGCGAGCAGCGCCAGCACGGCGGCGGCCATCAGGGCTTGGCCGGTCGTCACCGCGATGTCGTCGATCACGAACAGGGTCTCGGTCATGGGCACCTTGTAGCCTGATTCGCCCCGGCGGGGAACGAAGGGAGAACACCTATGCCGACCGCGGCGGCTCCCCGGCGCCGCCCGCGTCAGATTGACCCTGCTGTTTCTTGCCCTTACATCGCGCGAATGGCCTTGCGCGAGATCATCAAGCTGCCGGACCCGCGCCTGCGGCTGGTGTCCGAACCGGTGGAAAAAGTCAGCGAAGAGATTCGCACCCTCGTCGCCGACATGTTCGAGACCATGTATGCGGCGCCCGGCATCGGCCTGGCCGCCATCCAGATCGGCATCCCGCAGCGCGTCGTCACGCTCGACCTCGCCAAGAAGGACGAGCCCAAGGCTCCGCAGGTCGTCATCAATCCGGAGATCACCTGGAAGTCGGAAGCGCTCAACATCTACGAGGAAGGGTGCCTGTCGATTCCGGAACTCTACGAGGAGGTTGAGCGCCCGGCGCAGGTGAAAGTGCGCTACACCGATCTCGACGGCGCGCCGCATGAGGTGGAGGCGAACGGGCTGCTCGCCACCTGCCTGCAGCACGAGATCGACCATCTCAACGGGATTCTGTTCATCGACCACCTGTCCCGGCTCAAGCGCGACCGCATCATCAAGAAATTCACCAAGGCGGCGAAGCGAGCCGAGGACTAGCTTTCTTCTCTGCGTCTGCCGGAGACTCCATGCCGCTCCGCCTGGTGTTCATGGGCACGCCCGAGTTCGCGCTGCCGACGCTGATCGAGATTGCCGGACGCGGGCACGAGATCGCGGCGGTCTATACGCGCGCCGCCAAGCCG
>DATFWC010000016.1:0-3416 GCA_035259885.1 Xanthobacteraceae bacterium | reverse complement strand
GGATCGCAGCGCGTGCACATCGCCCACATCACGTCGAAAATGTCGGTCGGGTCGACGTCGTCGTCCACCACCACGACGAAGCGCCCGAGATAGGATCCCGACTGGCAGCTCGCTGCGAGCAAGCCGGCCTGGCGCGCATGGCCCGGGTAGGCCTGCTTGATGGCAATCACGTTGAACATGCGGGCGCCGCCGAACTCGTGCACCCAGACGCCGGCGACGCCGGACAGGCCGGCGCGCTCCACCTCGTCCCAGATCATGCCGGACTTCATGACGCATTTGGAAAACGAAAAGTCCGACGGCGGGCGCATGGGCGAGGCGATCGAGAGGATCGGGTCGTTGCGGTAGTAGGCGCGGTGCACATGCACCACCGGCTGCTCGCTGGGCGAGCTGGCGTAGTAGCCGGTGAACTCGCCGAACGGCCCTTCCCGCGCCGTGACGCCTTCGCTCATCTCGCCTTCCAGCACGATCTCCGCGTGCGCTGGCATCGGCAGGCCGTGAATCTCGCTCAACACCACGTCGTAGGGCTGGCCACGGTGGCCGGCTGCATAGTCGAACTCCGACAGGCCGAACTTGAGCTCGTTGCCGCCGGCCAGGAACAACAGCGGATCATGGCCGCACGAGATCAGCACCGGGCATGGCCGGGCAGCGCGGAAATACTTTTCGCGAATCTGCCGGCCATGCTTGCCGGGCGAGATCCACAGCGAGACATGGTTCTTGTCGAGCAGCATGGACCGGTAGGTTGCGGCATTGACCCAGTTCTCGTCGGGATCGCGCATGATCACGAGATCGTCGGTGCCGATGTAGCGCCCGCCGTCGCGCTCGTGCAGCCGCGGCACCGGGAACTTTTCGAGATCGACGTGGTCGTCGCGGTCGACGTGGTCCAGCACCGGTCCCTTGCTCACGACGTTGGGCGGGATCGGCCGGTGCGTCTTCATGCGGTCGCGATAGGCGCGCACCACATCGAGCGGGTGGCCGGGAACCGGAAAGCCGAGCGCGATCGCCAGCCGCTTCGACGAATTGGTCGCGCCCGACAGGAGCCGCATCCCGGCTGGATAGCCGGGCACGTGCTCGAACAGGATCGCCGGCGGCTCGGGCCGCGCGTGATAGACGATCTCGGCCAGCGTGCCCATTTCGAGCTCGGGACTGGCGCCCGAGACGCGCATCAGTTCGCCCGCGCCTTCCGCGCGCTCGACGAACTCGCGCAAATCCTCGTGCGGCCGGTCGTACGCGTTGTAGCGCTGGGGTTGCGTCGTATCGAGCATGGGGATGGTGGTCTCCGGGCGAGCAGGTGCGGCGGACCCCGGCTGGCGCCAGGGCCGCTCCTGCTTATAACGATTGTGCGGGCGGCGCCATGTGCACGGCTTGACGCGCCGGCCGATCACCGCCACTGGGCTGGCGCATGACAGGAGGCGACATGGTGCAATCCGACGCGTTCCGCCGGCAATTGTGCGGCGCCCTGGCGGGCGCGCTGATGCTCATGCTGGGATCCGCGCCCGGGGTCACGCAGACTTGGCCTGACCGGCCCGTCCGCATCGTGGTTCCGTTCCCGCCGGGCGGGCTCAACGACACAGTAGCGCGCCTGATCGAGCCGCATCTGGAGCGTGCGCTCGGTCAGCCCGTGGTCGTCGACAACCGGCCGGCGGCGAGCGGGATCGTCGGCACTGACGCCGTCGCCAAGGCGCCGCCCGACGGCCACATGCTGCTGATGGTGGCATCGAGCTACACGGTGATTCCCGCCACCAATTCGAAGCTGCCCTACGACAGCGAGCGCGACCTGCAGCCGGTCATCATGGTGGGCAAGAACCCGCTGCTGTTCGTGGTTAATGCCAAAGTGCCGGCCAAGACGCTTCCCGAGTTCGTGACGCTGGCCAAGGCCAGCCCGGGCAAATTCAACTACGCCTCGCCGGGGGCCGCCAGCCAGAACCACCTGGTGATCGAGCTGTTCAGCCGGGCGGCCGGCATCAAGCTGCAGCACATCCCATACCGCGGCGGCGCGCCCGCCGTCATGGCGACTGTCGCCGGCGACGCGGCGCTCACGGCGATCTCGCCGCTGGCCTCGCTGCCGCAGATCGAAGCCGGCAACCTGCGTGCGCTCGCTGCCGGAAGCCTGGCCCGCGACCGGCAGTTTCCCGACCTGCCGACGATTGCCGAGCAGGGCTTTCCTGGCTTCGAGGCGATCCAGTGGGTCGGCCTGCTGACCACCGCCGGCACGCCCAAGGCGATCGTCGAACGGCTCAATAGCGAGGTGAACCGGGCGCTGCGCGATCCCGATGTGCTGGCCAAGCTCGCCGCCCAAGGCATCTCGCCGGCGGGCGGCAGCGCCGAAGACTTTCAGGCCACCATTGCGCGCGAGATCCGCAAATGGACCGAGGTCGCGCGCGCCGCCAACATCCGGGTCGAGTGATCAGTAGCCCCAATTGGGAACGTGATAGGCCGGGTTCCAGAACGGTTCTGTCCCCGGCACAGTCAGCCCGTCCGGCTTGCCAGGACCGAGAATGAAGTGGGCCGGGCTGCCGTAATTGGGCGGGAACACATAGCCGGTGTAGTTCTGGCTGCCCGGAAAGACCTCGGTGCCGGCATCGAGATAGGAGCGCCGGGTGACCGTGATGCGGGTGGGCGACCGGCGCACAGCGCCGGCCTGGGCGCGGGCGGACTGCCCAGCCGCGACCTGGGATCCCTTCTTCTTCGCGGCTTCCGCAGGCACGGCGGCGAGCGCGAGGGCGGCGGCGGCAAGCACGGCAAGCGACATCAGGCGCATTTTCATCCCCGATCTGTTCCTATGGCCTCAGTTTAGCCCGAAAGGTGATGGCGCGACAGGGGGCGGCTGGCGCCGGTTTGACGCGCCCAGTAGTCCCGGTGCCATCAACGCTGCAACGCATCGGCGCGTTCCTCGAACTTCGCGCGAAGTCACTTGATCGGCACCAGCACCGTGATGACGAGCTGGTCCTCCGGCGTCACCACCGGATCGGTGGCATATTCCTCGATGAACAGATCCTTGGCCTCGAGCCGTTTCTCGTCCAGATGGTTGGTGATCGCCTCGTAGGTCGTGTCCATCGAATCGTAGGAGCCGCGATGGACGAATTTCAGGGCGCGGCCGCTCGGCGATTTGCCGATGGCGATGTCGCCGCGCGGCGGGTTCTTCGGTTCTTCAGCCAACGGAATGGCCGCCTGAAACGAGAAGCCGGTGTCGTCGGTCGAGGTGTAGATGGTCATCGCCGGACCGTCGGCCTTGAGCCCCTGCCGATCGAGATAGGTGTTGAGCTGCTTGAAGGCGTCGATCAGCGTCTCGAACGCGCTGTCCCAGGTGGCGTTGCCGCTCATGTAGATGATGGTCTTGCCGGTGAGCGTGACCTCTTCGCCGAACGGATCGGCGCCGGGCTGGGCCGGGGCAGCCTGCGTCGGGCTGTCCCGGGGCG
>DATFWC010000015.1:0-7043 GCA_035259885.1 Xanthobacteraceae bacterium | reverse complement strand
CCGGCCGCGGCGCCGCGGCGGCCAGCATCGCCACCGCGGCCAGCCCGGCTCGAAACGTGTACCGCATGACGTCCTCCACCTCGTGGGCTGCTCAATAACGCGCCAGGAAGCCAAGGGTTGCAGCCTTGCGCTGCGTCGCAGGGTGGGCAGACTCGCCTCGCACGGCACCAATGGTTCCACTCGAGCATGGCGAATTTGCCCACCATCGTCGGGGAAACGGGTGCGTCACGAACCTTTGTCTGAGCTACCGCAAGCTCGCGTGTTGCGGCCGCTCCCCCTGCGCGATCTCGGCAACCAGCTTGGCGACCAGGGCATTGCCGAACGACTTGAAGTTCTCCGCCACCATGACGAAGGCGCGGGGCCCGCCGATGACGTTGTTGCCATAATATTGCGCCAGCCCGCCGGGCGGATTGGTGTGCTCCGGGTTCCACGGCGTCGGCGAGTCGCTCAGGATGACAAGGCCGTTGATCGTCACGCCCTTGGCGACGGCTTCGTCGCGCGCCAGCGTCACGTCGCGGCCGCTGTTGTTGGTGCCATCGCCCGATACGTCGATGGTGCGGCGCGTTCCTTCATAGGGCGCGCGCTCGAATTGGGCCATGGCGAAGTCGATTCCGGCGCTGATCGAGGTCCGGTCGGCAAACGAGCGCGGCGCCTCGACCAGGCCGTCGGCGAAGCGGCGCGCCGTCGTTTCGTCGCTGATGGTGGTCCAGTCGATCACCACCTTCTGCGACACCACGCCCGACCATTCGATGAAGCACACGGCGATGCGGCGGTTCTTGCCGGACTGGATGGCCTCGATCACGCGCGGGTTGGTGAGCGCTTCCACATATCCGGTCCGCTGCAGCTTGAATTTCGGATCGTCCATGCTGCGCGACACGTCCGCCGCCAGCACCAGCAGGAGGTCCACCCGCTCAGCGGCCGGCGCCGGGGTCGACAGGGCGGCGGCCCATGCCGTGGTCAGGATCAGGCCGATGTGGAGTGCGCGCATCATGGGTTGAGCCTCGAAAGCCGCGTTCAGTAACGAAGTGGCCGCGCCAATGGTTGCATCGCCACGCCAGCCTGCCGCCAGCCTAGCTGATTCCGTGCCAGGTGGCGCTTGTCTTTGCCATGCCCGACGCGGGGGTCGGCCTTGCGCTGCGCCGGCGGGCTGATTTGATGTGGAAAAATACGCGGCCGGCGTCGGTGCCGCCGGCCTGGCGGCTATTCCGCCAGGACGCGGGTGGCCGGGAACGCAATCTCCACCAGCGTGCCGGCGTCGATCGCGCTCTTGATGGTGAAGCTCGCGCGGTTGGCCTCGGCCAAAACCTTGGTCAGGGGCAGCCCCAGTCCGGTGCCCGAACCGGCGCGGCCGGACGTGGCGAGCTGGCGGAACGGCTCAAGCGCGGTCTCGATCTCCTTTTCGCTCATGCCGATGCCGGTGTCGCGCACGCGCAGCACCGCCTCGCCCTGGTCGGTCAGCGCCGTCGACACGATGACCTGTCCGCCGGCGCCGGTGAACTTGATCGAGTTGGACAGGAGGTTGAGCACGATCTGGCGGATCGAGCGCTCGTCGGCGACCACCGGCGGCAGCGTCGGCAGCAGCGAGGTACGGATGATGATGCGTTCGCGGTTGGCCTGCGGCTGCATGATGGCGACGCACTGCTGCACCACCTCGTTGAGGCTGACGCTGACGAAGGTCAGTTCGAGCTTGCCGGCCTCGATCTTCGACAGGTCGAGCAGGTCATTCACCAGCGAGATTACGTGCTCGCCGGAGGTGCGGATGTCCTTGAGGTACTGGCGGTAGCGCTCGTTGCCGATCGGACCCAGGCGTTCCTCCATCATCACCTCGGCGAAGCCGATGATGGCGTTGAGCGGCGTGCGGATCTCGTGGCTGACCTTGGCGAGGACATCCGACTTGGCCGACGACGCCTTCTCGGCCTCGCGCTTGGCGTTGGTGAGATCCTCCTCGGCGCGCTTCCACTGCGTGATGTCGCGGAACACGATGCAGAATTTTCCCTCCGCGATCTGGCCGATGGTCATGAACAGCGGGATCAGCCCGCCCTGCTGCACGCGGCCGATGACTTCGCGTCCGTCATTGAGCACGCGGCCGACGCCCTCGCGCATCAGGCCGTTGAGATAATCGTGCGCCGCGCGATGGCTCTCGGGCGCGAACAGGTCGACGAAGCTGCGGTTGAGGAGCTCGTGCGAGTCATAGCCGAACAGCGCTTCAGCGCTGCGGTTGCTAGCCCGGATCGTGCCCTCGCGGTCGACCACGACGACACCGTCGGTGGCGGTTTCCAGGACCGACTCGAGCTCGCGCGCCGACGTCTCGGCCGAGCGCAAGGCGAGTTCCGCCGCCTTGAGCCGCTCGTCCGACGCGGCGAGCGCTGCTTCGCTCGTCCGCGCGCGCTCTTTTGCGGCACGCAGCGCCTCCTCCGCCGTCTGCAGCCGTTCCTCGGTCTCGGCGCGTGTGAGCACGATGAGCAATGCCGTGCCGTCGTGCCACGACACCGAGAACAGGCGGCCTTGCACCGGCACGGATTCGCCGCGCCGCGCCGTGATGGCGAGCCTGCGTCCCGAGCCCCCGGGCTCGCCCAGGCCGGCCAGCCCGGGCTCGGCCAGCAGGCGGTCGAGGCCGCCGGCGGCGACGATCGCCTCGACGTCTTCGTAGCCGGTCCAGTCGAGCAGCGCGCGATTGGCGTGGAGCAAGGTCTCGCTGCGGAAGATGAGCACGCCCACCGGCAGCCGATCGAGCACGGCGCGCTCGCCGTTCGCGGTGGCGGGCGCCCGCAACGCGCCGGCGTCGGCTCCGACCGCATAGGCGCTGGGGATCGGGCGCGGGAAGCCGCGCACGGGCGGGCCGGCCGGCTTGGCCGCCGCGTCGTCCGCCGCCTGGTGTTCCGGCTTCGGCTCGGCGGTTGCTTCCGTGGCGCCGTCAGCTGGCGCTGCGCCTGCCGCTGCCGCTTCGTCACCCTCCACGCGCGCGCCAAGCGCCTTGGCGATCTCGCGGAAGGCGCTGGTTTCCACCGGCGACAGCGCCGGGCGCTTGTCGGGTGCCATCGGCAGAGCAGGACGGAACGGCACCACGTTCTTGGCCGGCGGGACGACCGTCAGCTGCGGACGATCGGCTGGAGCGCTTTCCGCCGGCGCCGGTGTGTCGGGGCCCGCGGGAGCCACCGCATCGGGCGCACCATCGTCGGCCGGCGACGGACCTGTGGCCTCCTGCGATTGCGAAGCCGCTACGGGTTCCTCCGGCGGCACGTCGCGTGGCGCAACGTCGGGCGACGGAACCTGCTGCGGCGTGTCCTCGCGGGACGCGACGAATGGCGACCGGCGCGCTGCCGCGATCGCCGCCAGGCGGGCGACATCGCGACACACGCCGAAACCACGAAAGCCACGGAACGCGCGGTCGCGGTCGAACACCGGCAGGCCGGACAATTCGGCCGCCAGCCGGTCGGCGGTTCCCTCGATCGGCCACGCCACCACGATGCCGCTGAACGTGTCGCGCGCGGCAAGCGCCTGGCTGAGCCGGCCTTCGGGATCGAGGGCAAGCTCGTTCGCCAGCTCCTGCCACGGCCGGCCCAGCCTGGCGGCCACACCAGGCCCGATCGTGGCGAGGAAATCGTCCGACGTGACAGTGAGGCGGCCGTCATGGTCGATCTGCCACACAAAGCGCAGCGGCTGGCGCCGCTCGGCCACCTGGGGGACCTGGGCCGGTGGCTGGCGCCCGGTCGGGCTGGTCGTGCCGTCGGGCGGGGCGTCGGGAGCGAGCGGAGCGGACGGGGCCTCGGCCTGTCCCTGCGCGTCGCCGCCGGACGCGGTGTCTTCGGCCACAAGTTCCGGCGTTGCCCGGACGGGCTCCGGCGTCGGCAGCGGCACCACGGTGGCGAGCAGTATTTTTTCGGGGCTGCTGCCGTCGCCGATGCGTTCGAGCGTCAGGCGCCCCAAGGGCGTGTCGCCTTCGGCGCGGCCCGTCGTGTTCGCCGCCACGGCAAGTTCGGTCGCACCGGCCGCCGCCAGCGTGCCGATCTGGCCGAGGGCGTCGCGCAGCACCGGCGCCGCCAGCAGGAGGCTGCCGTCGGCCGAAAAGACGGCATATGGCCCGTCCTGGCCGTCGAGCAGCCGGCGCACGCGTTCGGCCAGCGGCAGGTCGGGGCCGGCCGGCTCGGTCGCCGCGACCAGGATGGCCGCGGCGCCGTCGGCCAATGCGATGCGGGTGCAGCTGCAGGTCAGAAGCCGTCCAATTCCCGGGGCAAATCCCCGCAGGCGTTCCAGGCGACCGGGCCCGCCGGGCGGCAAGGCGTCGGCCAGGCGCGCAACCTGCCGAGCGGCTGGATGCTTGCGCTCGAACGGCCGCTGCTGCAGCGCACCCACCGTCGCGGCGCCGAACATGGCGGCGCCGACCGCGTTCGCCCACAGGATTCGGGTGGCGTCAACCGCCCATACCCAGGCGGGCAGGGGAGAGGCACCGAGGTCGGCCAGCCGCGGGTCGCGCAGGAACGCGAGATGATCGGTGTCGCTCATCGGCTGTCGTGAAACGCGACGGAGGACGCGCCGCGAGGTCTTACCGTAAATGAAAACCTAAATAATCCCGGCCCGACCTGCGAGTCTATGCCGCAGCCGTGGCGTGCCTGGACCAGCAGGGGATAACCTTAATATCGCGGTTCTGTTCGACCCGCCGTAACGCCGCCGCGAAGAAATGGCCCGCGATATGCAACGTTCGCTGGCGATATTTTTTATCTATCTGCAGTCTCAGCAAACGCGGTTCCCAGCCGCCACATTGCGGCGCGGCGCCGTACACTAGGGAGGCCCCCGATGGCCAAGCAGGCGACTGGAAATTTCGAAATTCCCCGCGAAATGCGCACGTTTGCCGAGCAGAGCGTCGAGCAGGCGCGCAAGGCCTTCGATGGATTCATGTCGGCCGCGCAAAAAGCGGCCAACAGCATGGAGGGTCAGGCGAGCGCTGCCCAGACCGGCGCCAAAGACATGCGCGAGAAGGCCATGGGGTTTGCCGAGAAGAATGTGGCCATGTCGTTCGATTTCGCGCAGAAGCTGGTCCACGCCAAGGACATCGAGGAAGTGACGCGGCTGCAGACCGAATTCGTGCAGCGGCAGATGCAGATGCTGACCGAACAGGCACAGGAGCTGGGTCAGACCGTGACCCGGGCAGCCATGGGGGCGGGGCGCCAGGCCTCCTGAGGCCGGGGAGCCGCTGCGCGCCGCCGCCGCTCCACCGCCGGGTCGGATCAACAGAGAAAATGTTGTTCCTGCGGGCACTTAGCACGCGGGCCGATGAGGATTCGACTGTTTTTGTGCAGTGCAAGAATTTTCATTGCATCGCATCATTCCCTGCTCTATATACATGGCACGCGCTGAGGCATCGGGCCCGTGCCGGGTCCTGCGGGCGGCGATCTTTAAGGGAAACGAAGTTCCGGCTGGTCGAGGGCGGCGGTCGGGCTTGATCGATTGATGCTCTCGAAGAGGACATGTGTCATGGCTGAGGCCACCACGAAAGTGAAGGCGACGGCGAAGCCGTCGGCAGGAACGTCGACCTTTGTGGCGAAGACCGAGTTCCCGAAATTCTCCATTCCGGGCTTCGACTTCCCCAAGTTCGAAGTGCCCAAGATGGAGGTTCCGGCCGCGTTCCGCGAGCTGGCGGAGCGCAGCGTCGCGCAGGCGCGTGACGGCTACGAGAAGATCAAGGCAGTGGCCGAGGACGCGACCGACGTGCTCGAGGACACCTATGCCAATGCCAGCAAGGGCGCGACCGACTACACGCTGAAGACCCTCGAGATCGCGCGCCAGAACACCAACGCGGCGTTCGATTTCGCCAGCGAGCTCTTGCTGGTGAAGTCGCTGTCGCAGGCGGTGGAACTGACCAGCACGCATGCGCGCAAGCAATTCGATGCGCTCATCGAGCAGGGCAAGGAGCTCAACGCGCTCGCCCAGAAGGTGGCGACCGAGACCTCCGAGCCGCTCAAGAGCGGCGTCAGCAAGGCGTTCAAGATCCCGGCCTGAGCGCGCCGCAAGCGGCGCGCCACCACGTGCGCCATCACGTTTGTAGGGTGCGCACGTATGCTTGATTGCGCGAAGCCCGGGCCGCAAAGCCCGGGCTTTGCTGCGTCTGGGCGGCGCGTCGCCGCGCGCGGTCGACCGGCGGCCGCGGCGCTTGAAAAAACACCGCGTTCCTCCTAGGTTCGCGCGAGCTTTTGGCTCCCGTGCAGCTGTAGCTCAGTTGGTTAGAGCGCCTGACTGTGGATCAGGAGGTCGGTGGTTCGAGTCCACCCAGCTGTACCAGCGAGATCGCCGCGCTGCGGCGAAGCCCGGTTTGCGAAAAATCCATCAGCGCACCGATCGCGAATGCGCTGCACCGGACAGTGGCGGCAGGAACCTGCGACGCGCACGATCCGCGCGCGTCCCTTTCCGGCGTCGCCGCGATCGCTATGATCGCGCCGCTGCAGTACCGCGAGTGACGACGTGGCCATCGTTGGTCACTTGTGCTCCGTCGTCTCGTCTGCGACAGCAGTCATCAGCGCGACCATCAAGTGCTTGATCCGGGCTGGCAGGCATCCCCATACGGGCATAACCTGACGCGCGATATCGTCGGCCTGGAATGCGGCGAAGGCGGCATCCATTTGGCATGCCGCCGCGGTCGCCTTCGATTGAGGTCCGGGCGCTCCTTCAAACAGCCAGGCCGGAGTGACTTGCAACACGTCGCAGATCTGCATCAGGTTGATGCTTTGGAAAAGACAATCCATTGCGCCATCAGGCGCCCCATCCGCAATCCAAAGGAACTTCTATTCTTTTGGTTGTCCATGCTCGGCGCTTACGCCGCCCTGAGCGAGGAGCGCTTCGGAGTCTTGCCAGCGCTTGTGACCCGCGTGGCCTTCCTGATCCCATCGCACGACGCAGAAGACAAATGCGTCGCGCGAGCAGGTGCGCGCTGATGTTCGGAGTCTTGCCGGTTCGGGGCAAAAAATTTCCGGATCGAGTGCATTCAGCGGCAGCTTTCGTCGCGTTACGGGACTGATGTCGACGGACTATCGTCGCAGCCTCGGAAGAGG